>JAFAZU010000651.1 GCA_019239585.1 Acidobacteriaceae bacterium | reverse complement strand
CGAGACTTCGGCTATCAAGTTTTGCCTCTTTCTACAGCATTAGAACAATTAAACAGCGGAACGCTTCATGGCCGGACAGCAGCGATCACATTTGACGATGGTTGGCATGATTTCTACACTGAAGCATGGCCGGAATTACGGTCTTTTGGATATCCCGCTACTGTGTACCAAACTACCTACTACTCTTCGTATTCAAGGCCGGTTTTCGATCCAGCGTGTAGGTATTTGCTTTGGAAAGGCCGAGGGAAAACGTTAAGGAACAACAAAATTACTGGTATCGAGAATGCCTTTACGCTCGATTCACCAGGCGCGCTGGACAGTGCATTCTGTGCGATACAAGCCCGATTGCGCAAACTAGGGTCGAGCGCTGACGATAAAGACTGTATTTTGGCAAAACTGGCCGAGCACCTAGATGTTGATTTCGGACAGGTGCTCAACTCTCGCCTCCTACATTTGATGAATGCGTCCGAGATGGCGGAGGTTTCAAATGCCGGTATCGACATTCAGCTCCACACGCACCGGCATCGGCTGCCTTTAGAAAAAAAGCTATTTCTGGAAGAGATTGAGACGAATCGCGAGATCATTGAGGCAGCAACTGGCAAGCGCGCTGTTCATTTCTGTTATCCGAATGGAAACCATCGGCCTGAGTTCTTAACTTGGTTAAAGAGCGCAGGAGTTTTGTCCGCTACGACCTGTGAGACCGGTTGTGTTTCACATCAATCGGAACGTTTATTGTTGCCGAGGGTAACTGACTCAGCTACCGTGTCACAGGCGCGTTTCGAATCGTGGCTTTCGGGAGTAGGATTGCTGGTTTCTGCTTGGAAGCGAAAGACGCTTTCCCTTTCCGGGCGGGATCGCGACGACGCCAATGAGGTTTCATTAGAAGTCACTGCTAATGGGAACCAGCCAACAGGTGAAACCTGCAGCAAAGCCATGGCCCGTGCTGCGGGAGGAAACTGACACTTCTCAACCCAAGCTGAATCAGTACACTGGTGTGGGAACTCAACTATGAAATGCCTCATCAGTTTCTTTCTTCTGCTTGGCTTAGCCGTATCTTTACCAGCTGGCGACAAAACGCCATTGCGGAAAGCTCCTGAACTGGCCTTTACGCTTCCCTCAGAAGGCCAAAAGCTTCTCAGTCAATACCAGGGCAAGGTGGTAGCGCTTGAATTTATCCTGACTACTTGCATGCATTGCCAAGCAGCATCAAGGGTGATGACTCGAATGCAGGGGGAGTTTGGGGGCAACGGCTTTCAATCGCTCGATCTGGCGATCAATGGGCTGGACGAAGGCCGTACTCCGCAGGAAGCGGATGCCCTGGTCAAAAATTTTCAGTCGAGTTTTCAAGTGGGCTTTCCGGTCGGCTGGGTGCGGCGCGAAGAGATGGCGTCATTTCTCCAGTTCAGTCTCATGGAGCGCAGCGTCGTTCCGCAGTTGGTATTGATTGATCGCGCAGGCTACATTCACTACCAGACACCGCCGATGGGTGAGGAGAAATCCATGCAGGAAGAAACGATTCGCGAGCGAATTAAAGAATTGTTAGCTTTGCCCTACAAGCCTGCGAGCGGAGTGACCAAAGCGCGCACGGCAGGGAGGAAAAGCTCGTAAGCACGCTTTAGCAGAACCTCCTTCTAACACCGCGCGCCCAACCTCCTAAGCCCAGCAGCGCCACGCCGAACAGGGCCAGGGTGCCCGGCTCCGGCACGGGGGTGAGCAGATAGGCGCTGAACAAGCTGTTGGCTAAAGTCTGGCCGTGGTCATTAATAGCATTCGCGCTAGTTAACGTGATTCCGAGCGCCGGGTCGGTCAAATTGTTGAGGTCATACACCGGCACAATTCGTCCGTCAAAAGATCCGCTCTCTTGTGAGAAGGCTCGTTCTGGCGTGCCCTCTACTATATTTCCGCGTCGAAAATTGCCTAAACCTGCGAGTAGCGCGAATCCAAAAGATCGAGTTCGCGTTCCAGCGTGTGAAGCACGTTATCGCCAATCTTCTTTCGATTGCGAAGCTGAATAGCCGTTTCACGCTCAACCCGGCGCAGTTCCTTGCTGACAGCGCGGTAATGCTCCTGGTGTTCCGAATGCGCATCGTTCATATTCCCGTTCTCCTGGGCGAGCGCCGCTAGGCGATCCTCATAGTGGTGAGCGAGGTCGTCGTAAACTTCCGTGTTGTGGGGCGCATCATCTTCCCGCAAAGCTTGGAGCCGTTCGAGAGCTGCTTGCAGCATCTTGCGCCGTGCCTCTCTCTTCTCCATCATCTCCGACCCCGACCGCCAGGCCAAGCGCCCGGATCAAAGGAGCCAAAGTTAAGCCTTGTGCTACCAAAGTGACAAAAATCACGCAGAACGTGAGAAAGATAATCATGTTCCGCTGCGGAAAAGCTCCTCCGCCCGCAATGGTTTCAGGAAGGGAAATCGCAGCGGCCAGCGCGACCACGCCGCGCATGCCGGTCCAGCCCACCATAAAAATGCCTCGTACGGAAGGCAACGATTCCGGTTGTTTCAAGATATAACGACGGATCAGAAACGCGGTATAAGCGCCAGGGAAGACCCAGATCAGCCGGAGGACGATAACGGCGCTCACAAACTCGGCAGCGTCTATGAATAATTCATGGGGGGACGCACTGCGGATTTGATTGAGGATGTAAGGCAATTGCAATCCGATCAGCAGGAAAACAACGCCGTTCAGAACAAAAGTGAAAGTATCCCAGAACCCATACGCCGCAATACGAACGGTGGAAGAGAAAAAGTATGAGCTTTTATTCCCAAGATAGAAACCGACTGCTACTGCCGCCAGAACGCCCGAGCAATGGAGGGCGTCAGCCGCCAGATAAGCGGCGTAGGGAATCACCAAGCTCAGGGTTACTTCGACCGGCGCATCCTCCAGGTGTCTTTCAATTAGATTCACCAGTATGCCAATGACGAGACCTATTCCAATTCCGCCGACGATCAGCCAGAGCAAGCGCCCTAGACCTTCACCCAAGCTCGGAGTTCGGTTGCTGACCACCAGAGCAGTGGCGAACTCTAAAGCAAGCAGGCCGCTGGCGTCGTTGATCAAGCTTTCCCCTTCGAGAATGTCAATGATCCGGCGAGGCAGGCCGACGCGCTCGGCAATCGAAGTGGCGGCGATGGCATCCGTTGTGGCGATCACTGCTCCGAGTACCAATCCCAGGCGCCAGTCAAACCCCGGCAAAAGCATATGCGCCATGCCGCCGATACCGAGAACAGTAAAACCGACCAAACCAAAAGCGAGCAGAAAAATGCTGACGAAGTTATAACGAAAATCACGCCACGAAGTCGCAAATGCAGCGGAAAAGAGCAACGGGGGCAGAACGATGAGGAAAACGAATGGAGGATCGAGCGAGACTCGCGGAAGCCCTGGAACAAAGCTCAAGATGAGGCCCGCGATCACCAGAACAATGGGATAAGGGAGCGCCAAACGTTTTGCCAGCGCGCCGAATCCAACAACAAAAACGAGAAGGAGAAAGATCAACTCTGTTTGATTTGTAAGATTCAACCGTTTAACCCCAACCTGAAATGTGCACTTTCGGCCATCTTACTCGATCATTTTCGAGTACCCGCTGGCCTTGCTGAGGCCTCAGACTGTAAGGAGAAAGTGCCTGTTTGGCAAAGGCTAAACTGGTTTTGAGCGAATTTTTAGCCACGTTGCGTAAATTCGGTTTGTCCGGTCACTTTAAGCCGCACCATTGCCGCTTTGTTTCGCTTGGGAGTCAGTAGATGTGGATTGTTCATCTAGCATTACGCCGTCCGTACACCTTTGTGGTGTTTTCCGTATTGGTGCTCATTTTGGGAGCCATTGCGTCAATCGTCACGCCTAAGGACATCTTCCCTTCTATTGACATCCCAGTTGTCAGCGTGGTCTGGACTTATAACGGTCTTACTCCGGACGATATGGAGAAACGTGTGGTGACGATTTGCGAACGAGCCATGACTACGACTGTCAACGATATCGAACACATGGAGTCGGAATCCTATACAGGTGTGGCCGTGATTCGGGTTTTTTTCCAGCCTAATGCCAAAGTAGAATTGGCACTCTCGCAAATTACTTCCATCGTGCAAACGATTCTGCGCGCTCTGCCGCCAGGTATCTTCCCGCCGAGCATTTTGAAATATGACGCTTCGAGCGTCCCCGTCCTTCAGCTTGGGCTTTCCGGCGAGGGTTTAACGGAACAAGACCTTTATGACCTGGGACTGAACTTTATCCGCACTCGTCTGGCTACGGTGCAGGGCGCTTCCGTCCCTCTTCCCTGGGGCGGTAAATCACGCCAGATCATGGTGGATCTCGATCCGAATGCTTTGTATGCAAAACATCTTTCAGGCATCGACGTTTCCAACGCGTTAAATGCGCAAAGCTTGATTCTGCCCGCCGGCACTGCCCGTATTGGAGAAACCGAGTATCTGATCAAGACAAACAGCGCTCCGACCACTGTGGAAGAAATGAACGAACTGCCGATTCGCGCTTCAAACGGCGCTATCGTCTATATGAAAGATATTGGCCAGATCCGTAACGGCTTCGCTGTTCAAACCAATGTTGTGCGCGAGAACGGCAGAAGATCAGCGCTGTTAACGGTGCTCAAAAACGGCAAAGCTTCTACGCTGAATATCGTGAATGCCGTCAAGAAAGCGCTGCCGCGAGTCAAAGCCGATCTGCCGCCTGCACTTCGCATCACGCCGTTGTTCGATCAATCGGTCTTTGTTCGCAATTCCATTGATGAGGTTCTGCGCGAAGCCGGTATTGCCGCTTTTCTGACCGCACTGATGATTCTGTTGTTTCTCGGCAGTTGGCGCAGCACTCTGATTGTTTGCATTTCGATTCCGCTTTCGATTTTGACATCGATTTGTATCCTTGCCGCTCTGGGCGAAACAATTAACGTAATGACGCTCGGCGGACTGGCGTTGGCTGTCGGCATTTTAGTGGATGACGCTACAGTTGAAATCGAGAACACTCATCGCAATCTGGCAGAACCCGGCAAGTCGCTCGTTCACGCGATTCTGGATAGCGCGAGCCAGGTTGCCGCGCCTGCCCTGGTTTCAACGCTCTCGATCTGCATCGTATTTTTGCCGGTGCTGCTGCTGACCGGCGCAGCAAAGTATCTGTTTACGCCGCTTGCTATGGGTGTGGTATTTGCCATGATGGCCTCTTACTTCCTGTCACGCACGCTTGTGCCCACTATGATGCATTATCTGCTGCCTGCGGAAGTACCTCTTTATCAGCAACAGGAGGGGCAGGAAGAGCCAAAGGAGGCGAAGAACTGGATCTGGCGCGTACATCAGCGGTTCGAGCACGGATTCGAGAAAATGCGTGAACGTTATAAAAGCGCGCTGGAGTGGAGCTTGCACCATCGCGCGATTGTTTTGGTCATTTTCGGCATCTTTGTCGGAGGATCGTCGCTGCTAACGTTAGCCATTGGACGGGACTTCTTCCCGTACGTTGATTCGGGCCAGATGAAGCTGCATGTGCTCCCGCCGGAAGGGATGCGCATTGAGCAGTCGGAGATAATTTTTGCTGCGGTCGAGGCTGAGATCCGAAAAATCCTTCCGAAGGATCGGATCGATATGGTCCTCGACAATATCGGACTGCCTAATGGCGGCATCAATCTGGCATTTGGGAACAACGCGAGTATCAGTAATTCGGACGGCGATATTCTTATCGCGCTCAAGCCCGGCAAGCGCGAAACTCTTGAACTGAGGCGACAATTACGGGCGAGACTCGCGGAAGAATTTCCGCAAGAAACATTCTTTTTCACGCCGGCCAACATTACCAATCAAATTCTGAATTTCGGCCTGCCCGCGCCCATTGACTTGCAAGTGGTAGGTCGAAATCCGAACGCGAACTACAAAATAGCGCAGGATCTCATGCGCAAAGTACAGGCTATTCCCGGAGCTGTCGATGTTCACATTCATCAGCAGGTGTCCTATCCAACTGTGCAAGTGAACGTGGACCGTTTGAGGGCTCAACAGATTGGCCTTCAGCAGAGGGATGTCGCCAATAGCATGCTGATCTCGCTTTCAGGAAGCGGACAGACTGCGCCGAACCAATGGTTGAATCCGCAGAACGGCGTGAACTATCAAGTCGTGGTGCAAAGCCCGCAGTACCGTGTGGATTCATTCGATGCGCTCAAACGAACCCCGGTCACAGCGCCAGCCGGAACGAATAGCCAACTCCTGGCAAATCTGGCTACGCTGAAACGCGATATTTCTACTATTGTTGTCGATCACTATGATGTCCAGCCAACCATCGACGTGTATGCCGATGTGGACCGCCGTGATCTGGGCGGAGTCGCTGATGAGATTCATAAAATTATCAAGTCGGAAAAGAATCTGCCGAGCGGAACGTTTATCGAACTGCGCGGTGAAGTGACCACGATGGAACAGTCTTTCTCCCGTTTGCTGCTCGGAATCGGTTTTGCAGTGATTATTGTTTACCTGCTCATGGCCGTAAACTTCCAAAGCTGGATGGACCCTTTTATTATTCTGATGGCGCTTCCCGGCGCTTTCTCCGGCATTCTCTGGATGCTTTACCTGACACAGACGACTTTCAGCGTGCCTTCTTTAATGGGCTCCATCATGACCATCGGTGTTGCTACCGCGAACTCGATTTTGCTGGTTGTCTTTGCAAATGACGAGCGCATGACGGGAAAGGACCAGTGGGAGGCGGCGCTGGCTGCAGGCTACACTCGTTTGCGTCCCGTTTGTATGACCGCCCTGGCCATGATTATCGGTATGCTGCCGATGGCTCTGGCCTTTGGCGAAGGTGGAGAGCAGAACGCGCCGCTGGGCCGTGCGGTTATCGGCGGCTTATTGGTGGCCACGGTCGGTACGTTGTTTATCGTGCCGATCATCTACTCCTTGCTTCGCAAAAACGCGCCGGTTAACTATGACGAACGGATCGACAAAGAGTATAAAGGCGAGATGACTCCCGAAGGCAAGCCGGTACAGGGAGGCGGAGCGCGTCCGCAGAAAGCATAGGTATGGCAACCATTAATGAACCTTTAAAGGCAGAAGAGGATTTGAGGCAGAACGACCCGTATGGAGGTCGTAGGCAACGGCCGGGCCACTCGGTTCGATACTGGTTGCTGTTTGCTGTCGCGCTGATCTTCGCTGCTGCGGCGGTCTACTTCTTCGGGTGGCTGCCCCGGTATCAACGTCAACAGGAAATTAACAGGGAAGCACAGCAACGCACGGACGAGCGCCCGCGGGTCGAGGTGCAAACAGTCCGGCGTGCTCAGGCAACCAGCGAGTTGATGGTGCCGGGAACGACGCTCGCCTTCACGGAAGCATATATCTACGCGCGCGCCTCCGGTTATGTTAGTAAACGCCTGGCCGATATTGGAGACCATGTCCGGCAAGGGCAGTTACTAGCGGTCATTGATGCGCCGGATCTGGACAAGCAAGTGGCGCAAGCCCGCTCCAATCTGGAGCAAAGCCAATCCAATCTCACGCAGGTGGAAGCTCAACTGCATTTAGCGGCAGTTACCTGGGACCGTTGGAAAGTGCTGGTCGCCAGGGGCGTCTTCTCGCGCCAGGAAGGCGATCAGCAGGAAGCAAATTACCGCGTAGCGGAAGCTAATGTCCGCGCCGCTCAGAATACAATCCAGGCCAACCGGGAAAATTTGGATCGCCTGCTTGTTTTACAGGGATATGAGCGCGTCACCGCGCCCTTTAGCGGAGTGGTTACGGCTCGCAACATTGATGTCGGAGCGCTGATCAATGCAGGCGGATCTGGTTTGGGATCAAGCACGCCTTCGAGCAACCCTGGGCCGACAACCGCAGCCGCACAGGGAAACAATCAAGGCGCTTCCGGCAATCTTGCTTCCAACGTCAATCCCTCCACAGGCGGAGCAAGCGGCGGCGAAATGTTTTCTATCGCCAATATCGACCGTTTGCGCGTGCTGGTCTCCGTGCCGGAAGCTTACACATCCGTTATCCATGTCGGGCAGCGCGCGGCCTTGTTTTTCCAGGAGCGGCCCAACGACAAAATTGAAGGGCGCGTCACGCGAACCTCGGCTTCCATTGATCAGAACACCCGCACTCTGCTTGTAGAGGTGCAGGTCGCTAATGATCGCAGGTTGGTTCCCGGCATGTATGTGGTTGTCAATTTCATCAACGTTAAGGGAGAGCCGCCGCTGATTATCCCCGGCGCGGCCATTGTGGTGCGTAATGGAAAAACGGTTGTTGCCGTGGTGGAGGGCCAAACCGTTCATCTGCGGCCGATTGGAATTGGACGAGATTATGGCGACCAGACGGAAATTACGAGCGGTCTGAAGGAGGGGGATGCGATTGTTACGAATGTCACTGACGAAATCCGCGACGGTATCGAAGTTGATCCGCAGTTCCCAAAAAACAATCAGGCGCCGGGAGCAGGTGGTCAGAGCGACAAGAATCCTGGCAATCAAGGCCAATACGGCCAGCAAGGATTAACCAACAGCGCGCAAAAAGCGAGCGAGAGCGGACAAGGAAAGGGTAAGTCTGGAGCGCAGGGCGGATCAAAATCTGCGGGTTCCGGGAAGCAATGAAACGTGTACTGATTGTAGGTCTCATCATCCTTCAGGCTGTTTCTTTTGGCCGGCAATCGCCGGCCACTTCGCAGATGTTGCAAGATGTTCAGAGTAATACCGTTAATCCCAAAAGCGAAAAGGTGAACTACCCGGCGCTGGATTCCATTTCGCAGTTTGGAGCGCGTTATGCAAAGCCCACCGCTCCCGAGTTGCCGCTCGGACCAGCTGATCGCGCTCGACCGCTGATACACAACGGCGCTATTTATCTCTCGCTACATGACGCGATTGCACTGGCTATCGAGAACAATCTAGACGTCGAAGTAGCTCGTTATAGTTTGACAATTGCGGGAACGGAGACTCTGCGCGCCTCCGGAGGCGGAAACCTGCGCGGCGTTGATTACGCGGTTCAGGAAAGTCCAACAGGAGTTGGGGGGCCAGGCAGCCCGCTGCTTAACAGCGCCGCCTCTACGGTTACGCCGACAACGCCAACTGTGAATGATCTCACTTCGTTAAACGTGCTGAGCGAAGCTCCGAGTAATCTCTCGGTACAAGGCACAGCCGGTTACGCTGCTGGGCCTACCGTTCCCACGTTGCAACCTATTTTGGTAGGTCAAAGCACATATTTCAATCGACGAAATAGCACGCTTCTCACAGCCACTACCACCGGAAATCCAGCCGCTTTAACTCCGTCAAGCAATGTTCTGAATTTCATTACCGCCAACTATGCGCTTGTGCAAGGATTTTCCTACGGAACGCAATTGGAGGTGGATGTTAACAATGCAGCTCAGGCGCTCTACTCCGATCAAAGTAGACTTAACCCTTTTTCGGCCCCCAATACTTCCATTACCATCACGCAGCCGCTCTTTAAGGGACGAGGTAAAGGAATTAACCTTCGCTATATTCGCATTGCCAGCATTAACCAGAAAATTTCCCGTTTGTTGTTTTATCAGCAACTCATCAGCACGGTGTACGGTGTATCAAGGCTTTACTATGATCTGGTCAGCTTGAATGAGAATACGCAGGTTAAACGCGAAACGCTGACAGCAGCAAGAAAGTTATATGAGGACGACAAGGCGCAGGTGGAGCAGGGAACCCTAGCTCCGCTGGAGCTTACTCGCGCACAATCGCTTCTTACCTCAAGCGAGCTGGATTTGATTCAGGCCGAAGGGCTGGTTCATCAGCAGGAAGTCATATTGAAAACACAATTAGCGCGTCGCGGAACCGCCGATCCGGTTCTGGGTCATTTGCACGTGATCCCAACTGATCCTATTGTGATCCCTTCAACCGACGATTTGCGTCCGCTTGACTCCTTGGTTTCCGAAGCTCTATTATTGCGGCCCGATTTGGCGCAGGCATCGCTTCAAGTGCAAAGCGGAGAAGTAGCCTTAAAGGCTTCGATCAACGCAGCACGCCCTCAAATCGACTTAATCGGTAATTTCCAGACACGGGGAAGCACTGAAGTTCCATTCACAACGCTGGGAACGCCGGGTACAGGCTTGATTACCGCACCGACAGACTTGGGTGTGGCGGGTTTGCGCCTGTCGAAAATTTATCAGGCAGGTATTCAGGTGAATCTGCCACTCAAAAATCGGGTAGCCGAAGCGGACGCGGCACGCGACCTACTGCAAACGCGGCAAGCGGAAGCAAGAACCCAATTGCTGGCGAACCAAGTGCGCGAACAGGTAGAGAACTCCGTGATCGCGCTACAAACAGCAAGATCTGCATTGAATGCTGCCACGCAAAGCCGCGTTTACCAGGAGCAGCTTCTGGGAGCCGAACGAGACAGGCTTTCCGTTGGTGCTTCTACGAACTTCCTAGTGATCCAGCAGCAAAGTTATCTCGCGCAAGCCCGAGCCACGGAAGTAACCGCACGCAGCGTTTATATTAAGGCGCGAGTTGCCCTGGATCGAGCTGTTGGTAATTTGCTGGAGAAGAACGGAATCACTTATGAGGACTCCGTTCTTGGGCAACTTCCGGCAGACTCTCCCGCAAAGCCGTAATTATTCAGCCTTCACAAGCGGCATGGCAACCAAGTGTTCCGCAATAAACCATACTTGCAGTTCATTCGTGCGAATTACCTCACTGACCAGCAGGTCGTTCGTGCCGTCATCACCGGCCTCATCAGCGGCTTTTGCGAACTCATGGCATTCTTTCAGTATGAGTTCATGCGCTTCCAGCAATCGTGAAAGTTGAACCGGAACTTCTTCCCGGTGAATCGGCGGACGTTCTATCCTGGTTTGCTCTGCCACATCGTGCGGTATGCTGACGGCTATGCCGCCAAGCGCTTGAATCCGCTCGGCAATTGTATCCACAAGCTCGCTCTGCTCTTCATAATGCTTATCAAGCAGCAGGTGAAGCTGATAAAAAGTATGCCCGGAAACCTGCCAATGATGCTTCTTATACATATCCTGAAGCATGATCGTGTCGGCAAGAACCTGATTCAAATTGCGGACGCTGTCCAGACGAACCTGTTGGTCCAGCCCGCTCGGAAGATAGATAACTGTGCCGTATTCCTGAACGATTTTTCCCCGTTGACCAAGAAGTGGCGCGGCATTGGGAACATTTCCGGACTGCCCATCAGAATGAGTAGCGCGTGGTTCTGTTTTAGTTTTCGACATAGGTGCATCCTATAGATGCAGCAACAGGCGAAGACTGATGCACGAAACGTTTACTGAGCTTTACGATGCCAAATAAGCTTTTCTTTGTTCGTGCCGCTCGGGTTTTTAGTTTGAATGGTTTCGGTAGCTGTTTTTCCGTCGGGCGACAACGACATACGGATGGTCTCCTTGTAAGCGCCGTCATGGGATTGGCGGTCGCTGACCAAAGTCGAGTCTTCCCATCGCGTCACCGAGTAGCCGGGAACAGGTTTATCGCTGGAATGCCGCTTACCATCGAGATACCAGGTGAACTCAGCTGTTTGGTTTTCCTGTTCAACATAGGTAGTCTGTACTGAATGCATCGCGTCACCTTGCATCGTGGATTGAATGGTCATACGGGCAGGCTTGGGTAGACTGCCGAAATCCGAACTCTTCACGTCAAGTTCCCAGGTACCAGTAAAATCCGGTTTCGAGGCCGCAACAGCGACTGCGCCGGAAAGTAATGCTAAAAGCAGCGGGCCTGCTAAACCAAAAATCCTCATTACTTAAATTCAAGTATCTCTTTTTCTTTTGCCTTCGCAACTTGATCTAGTTTGGCGATCTGGCCATCCGTCAGCTTTTGGATCGATTCGAGCGCTTGCCGCTCTTCGTCTCCACTAATGAGCTTGTCTTTAGAAAGCTTCTTCAGGTGATCGTTCGCATCGCGGCGGATGTTACGTAAGTTAACCCGGCGCTCTTCCGCGAAGTGACTTAATTTCTTAGCCAAGTCCCGGCGGCGCTCTTCCGTAAGCGGCGGAATCGGTACGCGCACAATCTTGCCGTCATTCGACGGATTCAAACCTAGATCAGCCTGGCGAATCGCTTTTTCAATTTCGCGGATGGTGGAAGTGTCCCACGGCTGAACGGTAATCAGCGCGGGTTCCGGGACATGCAATTGCGCGACCTGATTCAGCGGAACCGGCGAGCCGTAATACTCGACCCGGACGCTATCCAGCAGGTTGATGGAGGCGCGGCCCGTTCGGAAGTGCGCCATCTCTCCTTGAAGATCTGCCAGCACTTTGTCCATCCGCGACCGTGCGTTGGCCTCAACCTCCTTTACGTTCTTAAAAGGGCTGCTATGAGCTGATGCGACCGTCTGATTGTCTTGTTTCATATTCGAGCTCGGTAATAGGCAAATCGCGAATGGTGGTGCCGATCGGCTCACCCATCGCCATTCGCATTATATTGCCCGCGACTTTGAGATCAAACACCATAATAGGCATGTGGTTGTCGCGGCACATGGCCACAGCGGAGGCATCCATCACCCGCAGCGCTTTTGAGAGGACTTCCGTGTAGCTGATTTCCGGGTATTTGACGGCATCCGGGAACTTTTTCGGGTCCTTGTCATAGACGCCATCCACGCTTGTCGCTTTAGCAATAATTTCGGCATGAATCTCCAAGCCTCGAAGCGTGGCGGCCGTATCGGTGGAGAAGTACGGATTGGATGTGCCGGCCGCAAAGATAACGGCGCGTCCCTTCTCCAAATGCCGGATCGCCCGTCGCCGGATATAAGGTTCGGCGACTTGGTGCATCTGAATCGCCGTCATAACCCGCGTCGGAATACCTTCCCGCTCCAGCGCATCCTGAAACGCCAGGGCGTTAATGACCGTGGCGAGCATTCCCATGTGGTCGCCCTGCACGCGGTCCATATGATGCGCGGCGGCGGCAATACCCCGAAAGATGTTGCCGCCGCCCAGCACGAGACCAATTTGAACGCCGGCCCGCGCCACCTCCGCTACCTCCTTGGCCAGTTCGGTAACACGATCTGGGTCAAGGCCAAAAGACAGCGGGCCGGCCAGCGCCTCCCCGCTGATTTTCAAGAGGATTCTTCGGTAGGGCCGCATCGGGGTCGGGTCAACTACGTTGTAACCGGAAGCGGACTTTCCCCAACATTCGGCGCATCGCCCGAATCGCCAACTTTGAAGCGCGTAAAGCGGGACACCTGCACATTGTCGCCCAGCTTTTGGCTGACGGTCCGTATCAATTCGCCTACAGAAACTGTATTTTCACGGATGAACGGCTGTTCCAACAGACAAACTTCCTCATAGAACTTCCCCATGCGCCCTTCGGCAATTTTGTCAGCCATCTTTTCGGGTTTGCCTTCGGCGATCACGCGATCCCGCTGACTGCCGCGCTCCTTTTCCAGCACATCCGGGGGAATTTTGTCCTTGCTAATGTATTGGCTTGGGATCGCGGCAATTTGCATGGCAACGTCGCGGGTTAAAATTTTAAACTCTTCCTTGCTGCTGGTGTCGTCCTTGGTTGTGTTGACTTCCAACAGAACGCCGATCTGACCGCCCGTGTGGATGTAGTGATTGATTGCGCCGCTGCCGGACAGCTCATAGATCGCGAACCGGGAAATCGAGATATTCTCGCCCAGCTTAGCTATTTTTGTCTTCACCAGTTCGCTAATCGTCGTATTTTGGTCGTGCGTAAACTTCTGCTCGTACAGCGCTTCATGGGCTTTGAAGTTGGCGCGTTCCGCTTCGGTCACTTCCTCGACACGAACGTACTTCGGCTTAGTCTCCGCAATGTGAGCTGCCACATCAGACACGAGCGTCTGGAAATCTTCCGTACGCGCCACGAAATCCGACTCGCAATTTACTTCCACAAGCACGCCGACGTTGCCGTTCATGTGAGCGGCAATCAAACCCTGCTTCGTAGACCGTGTTTCCTTCTTGGTGGCGGCCGCAATACCGCGCTTACGCAAAATCGCCACGGCCTCTTCGATGTCACCGTTCGCTTCCTGCAAGGCTTTTTTGCACTCCATCATACCCGCGCCGGTCCGATCCCGGAGCTGTTTTACTAGTTGTGCGCTAATCTCTGCCATAAAATTTCTCTTCCCTTACACACATGGGGCGACCGAACCTGATCCGGTTGGTCGCCCTCCCATTCCTCGTAGCTGGTGATTAGTGTTCGTTAGCGGTACTAACGACCTCTGCTTCTGCCGTCTCGCTACCAGGGCCTTTACGAGGCGCCGTTTCAGGCTCATTCGCCGTTACCAAGCTTTCTGACATCAGTTGCTCGGCGTACTTCGGATCTAAATACTGAGTGTAGTCTTCCGTGGTGGTGTGTTCGCCCGATTCATCATCACTGACAATCTTCTCCGCAGTGAACTCTTGTTCGGTGGCCAAAGTGCGGCCTTCCACAACTGCGTCCGCGATTTTGGTCGTGAACAATCGAATCGCGCGTAAGGCGTCATCATTGCCGGGAATCACGTGATCGACCTCGTCCGGATCGCAGTTGGTATCCACCACGGCCACGACCGGAATTCCCAGCTTGCGGGCTTCCTTGACGGCAATCGCTTCTTTATTCGAGTCGATGACAAACAGCAGATCCGGCAAGCCATTCATATCTTTGATACCGGCAAGATTCTGCTGCAAATGCTTGCGCTCGCGTTCCAGGCGACCTACTTCCTTCTTGGCCCTGCCTTCATAAGCGTTGTCATTCGCCATCGAGTCAAGCTCTTTGAGCCGTTTGATCGAACGCTGAACGGTGGCGATGTTCGTCAGCAAACCGCCGAGCCAGCGCTGATTGACGTAATACTGTCCCGCGCGGGTCGCCTCTTCTGCAAT
>JAFAZU010000609.1 GCA_019239585.1 Acidobacteriaceae bacterium | reverse complement strand
TCTGACTACATTACGGGCGACCAGCTTGCCTTCGCGTAATGCATTTTGCGCGGTGTTGCCGTAACTGCCTTTGCCGTCCGGTTTTGGAACGTCGGCATTGTCTCCCACGGCCCAAATGCCGGAGTAGTTTTCCAGCACGAAACAGTTGTTCACCTTCAATCCCTTGGAGTGGCCTTTCGGAGCGTCAAGCTGCATCGCCAAGGTATTCGGCTCGACTCCCGCAGTCCAGATGAAAGTTCGGGCCCGGATCTGTTCCCCATTGGTCAGTTCGATCACGCCGTCGTGAGCGCTCTTCACGCCGGTTTTCAGCAGCACTCGAATACCGGCGCGCTCCAGTTGTTCCTGTGAATAGGACGCAAGATCCGGAGTAACTTCTGCCATCAGACGCTCGGTCGGTTCGGCAATAATCATCTGAACTTCCGCTTTGTCCAAATCGGTGTAGGTCGAGACCGTTTCAAGCACCAGTTCATTGAGCGCCGCAATCGTTTCCACGCCGGTATAACCGCCGCCCGCCACAACAAAGGTCAGCATGGCTTTACGCTGGTCCTTATCCTGTTCTTCCGTCGCTGCCTTCACGAGAGCTAGAGCCGATCGGCGAACACCGTCCGCATCCTCCAGAGTTTTCATCGTGACGGCGTTTTCCGCCGCCCCTGGGACATGGTGATAATTCGCGCTGGATCCCAAGCAGATAATGAGTTGGTCTGCCGTAACCGTATTCGTATCGGCACCCTGGAGGGAGACGGTACGGGTCCGCAGATCAATGCTTTTCACTTCCCCGATCACTCGCTTAATTCGCTTCGAAAGTGCCTGGAGCGGGACGATAATATGATGCGCCTGAATCCCGCCTCCCACCGCCTCGGTCAGCATTGGCGTAAACAGTAGATAATCGTTTTTGCTGACCAGCACGATCTCGCCGTTGTTCTCGTCAGGCAGTAGCCGCGCCAGCTCTCGTCCTGCCTCGACACCGGCAAAACCCCCTCCTAAGATGACGATGCGCTTTCCCCTGGCGACACCGGAGTTTCGTTTCCTGCTCAGCCTTAAGTAAATGTCCCGGCCCAGACAGGCAAACAGGGAAACGCTGAGAGCAATCACTTTTCGGTCCATCATCTCACTATATGCAGTTCCTCCTGAAAGAATTGCAGAAAATCTTTCTGCTTTGGGTAGCCAAATCGCAGCAACACATTCACATACTTCTGCGATCTATAACCTGATGCGGTATTTTGCGCTAGCTTCTGATTATGACGGGACGATTGCGCACCACGGCACAGTCAGCCCCTCCACCCTTGAAGCGTTGAAACGCTTTCGCGACACAGGGCGGCAGCTTCTGCTCGTGACCGGGCGGGAAATTGAAGATCTGAAGGCTGTGTTTCCTGAGTACAAAGTATTTCATTGGATCGTCGGCGAGAACGGGCCGGTTTTGCTGGAGACGGAGACGGATAGCCGGACGCTGCTCTCCGATCCACCGCCGCCTCAGTTCGCCCAAGAGCTGCGGCATAAGGGTGTTTCTCCCCTTTATGTCGGCCATGTAATTGTTGCGACGTTGGACGATCAAAAGGAGCAAGTGCTGGACACCATCCATCAACTCGGCCTTGAGCTGCAAATGATCTTCAACAAAGGATCACTCATGGTTCTTCCTTCGGGGGTTAATAAAGCGACCGGCTTGAAAGCCTGTTTGAAAAGGATCGGCCTTTCCGTCCATAACACCGTTGGCGTGGGCGATGCCGAAAATGACCATGCGTTTCTGAGCGTTTGCGAACGGTCCGCCGCTGTCGCGAATGCCCTGCCCGCGTTAAAGGAGCGGTCAGATTTAGTGACCACCGGCAGCGTGGGAGAAGGCGTTGCCGAACTGATTGGGCAAATTCTGGAAGATGATCTGGCAAGCATTCCCGCACGGCACCGGTCCGAGTCGATCCTCCTCGGTAATGCCGATAACAAGGAAGTCAGTATCCCGGTTTACGGAACAAATTTTCTGGTTGCAGGCACGTCCGGCGGTGGTAAATCGACTCTCAGCACCGGCTTTTTGGAACGGCTAATTCACGCCGAATACCAGTTCTGCGCGATTGATCCTGAAGGAGATTATCAGAATTTTGAGGGCGCCCTGGTCATGGGCGACAGCAAGAAGGAACCGAAAGTTGAGGAGATCCTGCAGGTGCTGGAGAAGCCGGAGAGCAGCGTTATTGTGAACCTGCTCGGGGTTGACTTGGATCAGCGCCCGACTTATTTCGCCAGCCTGTTTTCCCGCTTGCGGGATCTTCGGGCGCGCACCGGGCGGCCACACTGGATTTTCCTGGATGAAGCGCACCACCTTCTGCCCTCTTCGCGGGAAACGCGGCATGATGTGCCGGTTAATGAATTGACGAACACCATGCTGGTCACGCTCGAACCGGACCATCTCCCGCAGGATGTTCTGGCGGGAATCGATAC
>JAFAZU010000580.1 GCA_019239585.1 Acidobacteriaceae bacterium | reverse complement strand
CTACACGCCACCAACAATCTCCGCTTCCGCTTTGAGTACAACCGCAACGGGCGGGACGGGACCATTTTCACCACGCGGACGCTGGATTATTACGGTGCGCCGGACAGTTGGGGCACGTTCCTCCGCGACAATCCTTACTATGTCGTTGGTCCGGTAAACGAAACCGCGAACCGGTTTGCGGGCGGCATCGATTACACTTTACGGGACTGGACGTTCCATTACACCATCGGCTATCAAGTTTTTGATCAAACCCTGAGTTGGACCAATCCCGTTGCGCAGGAACGCAGCATCAACGCCAGCACGGCTGCCACTGCCAAGGAACTTCTCGCCAACGGCAGTTGGGGTGAAACCAGGCGGCTAAGGACTCCCTCCAGCGAGCTTTTCTTCAACGGAAAGATTGTTCCCAAATTGAGTTGGAGAGGCGATTTTCTTTATTTCCGCTATAGCGGGCCATCGACAGTGAATGCTTCCTACGACGGCACGGCGCGCGTCAACTCCAGCGGCAGCGTCGTGGCGCCTTACGCCATTTCACTCAACTCTCAAGCGCAAGTCACTGAGCCGAATTACGTGCTTGATCAAGGATTCACCCTGAAGCTCAAAGAGTGGTGGAACTTCGATGTGGATTACCGCTTCAACCGTTTCACTGAGGACAGCACCGCCAACTTTTTCGGCCAGGATGCCACGCTCTCTAAGGTCAGCGCAACGGGAGCGACAACCCAGCAATGGCGGCAGAGCCTTCAACAAGTGGACGCGCGCATGGAGTTCACGCCCTTGGCCGGATTAGTCATCAGCCCGGGCATCCGTTTAATGAAACGCGATACCACGGCCATTGCCGACGGAGTAGTGGACCCGATCCGCACGTTGCGCACGAAAACCGCGTGGCCCATCGGCAGTATCTTTTATCAGCCCTCGAAGATGTTGAGCATTCGCGGTGATTTCCAGAGCATTACGAATAATACCTCTTACACGCGGATTACACCTCATACCGATATAGGCACCCGATGGATCTTCCGGCTCCGCCTGACGAACAAACTTTCCCTAGAGGACAATTTAGCGGTGCGGAACCGGAAGCTGCTCGACACCGATTTCCATAGCACCATCCGCTCCAACGCTTCGATCATTTCGTACGCTTTGAATCCCCGTTTTTCGGCCTATGCGGGTTTCAGCTACGACAGTTTCTTTGCCACCACGTCCGTCACATTTATTCGAGGTGTCGCACCGTTGAGCACCAGTTGGCGAGACCAAACGGTCAATCGAGTCTGGCAATTAGGAATCAACGCGCAGCCGATGCGGCATCTGGGATTGAGTTTCAACGGCAATTTCGTCCGCAGCACCGGCTCCGGGCAGATCACCGGCGAGTTGCCCCGGTTTGGTCCTTTGACTTTCCCGATGGGCATCGCCACTGTTTACTACGATGTTCCGAAACTGGGGCGTCTGGCGATTGACTTGCAGCGGGCTTACTACTACGAACAGATCGTTCGCGGAAATGATTTTAGCGCCAACCTTCTCACGGTTCGATGGGGAGTCGCTTTTTAGAGGTTTGAGTATGAAGAAATCGATTTCGTTTATTACACTGCTGGGGATCTCTTTTACGCTGAATGTTTTCCTGCCGGGCCGCACGGCTGCCGGTACCGGCGAGGGCGCGGAGACATATAAGGCCAAATGCGTGGCCTGCCACGGTTCTGACGGAAGCGGCAATACGCCCCTGGGACAAAAGATGAAGGTCCGCGACCTGCGCTCGCCCGATGTGCAGAAGCAGACTGATGATGAACTTTCTGCCATCATCGCGAACGGCAAACCTCCCATGCCCGGCTATGGCAAGAGCCTTGGACCGGAGAAGATTCATGATCTCGTGGCCTATCTGCGGAGCATCGCGGCCAAGAGCTAAGTAAAGGAGCTATAGGATGATGCTGGCTAAAGTTACATCTACCGAGCCGGAAATCAGCCGCCGCTCGTATCTGGGCTGGTTAATCGGCCTTTGCACGGCGGGTGTTGGTGCGGTGCTGTCCGTGCCGCTGATTCGATTTGCGCTGTACCCCTTACGCATGCAAACCACAGAGGTGAAGTGGTCCGACGCCGGTCCCTTGTCCCATTTCGTTTCCCTGGCGATACCGCTGCGACGCTCGATCCAGGTGGAACAGGTCGACGGCTGGCGCGAGACGGTCTCCGAAAAAGTCGTTTATGTAACCCAAACTCCGGATCATCAGTTGCAAGTCTTGTCCGCTGTGTGCCCGCATCTGGGGTGCTCGGTGCAGTGGTCGGATGCAAAACAGGAATTTATTTGCCCGTGTCATGCAGCGTCCTTCGGAGCTGATGGAACTAAACTGAGCGGTCCCTCTCCGCGCGCCATGGACTCGCTCGAAAGCCGGATCGAGAATGGCCGCCTGCTGGTCCGGTATCGATACTTCCGCCAACTGGTACCGACGAAAGAAGTGATCGGCTGAAGCGGTGCAATGAGGAACTCATGTCATCAACCAATCAAGTCTCAAACCGCAGCTATCCCGAGCCGCCGCGACGTCTCAATGAAATGCTTCGCTGGTTCGACCAGCGAACGGGACTCAATGCGCTGATGCGCGAGGCGCTTGATGAGCCGATTCCCGGCGCAGCGCGCTTTGCTTATGTATTTGGGTCAGCGCTGCTGTTTATCTTTATCTCGCAAGTGATTACGGGCGTCTTCCTGGCGCTTTACTACGTTCCTTCCGCCGATCACGCGCATACCACGGTTGCTTATATCACCAAAACCGTGACCGCCGGTTCATTTCTCCGCAGCATACACGCGTATGGTTCCAGCACGATGGTGATCCTGCTTCTGCTGCACGTCACGCAAACCTTTCTTTACGGCTCCTACAAGGGGCGGCGTGAGTTGCTTTGGCTGTCAGGCTGTGTCCTGTTCGCATTGGTTCTCTGCATGGCGTTTACCGGTTATCTGCTTCCGTGGGACCAGAAGGCATATTTTGCTACGGCGGTCGGCACGAACATCGCTGGGGAAGTCCCTTTGATCGGCGGCTGGCTGAAGAGCCTGCTGCGCGGCGGCACGGATATGGGAACTCTCACGATCTCGCGATTTTTCGTCGCGCATGTTCTGCTGGCACCGGCGGCGATTTTCGCCTTTGTAGCGCTCCATGTCTATCTTTTCAGAAAAGCAGGCGCTGCTGGGCCGATCTCTGAAGACCTCGTTACACCCCGGCAGCCAGCCGAGCCGTTTTATCCTCGCCAAGTCATTATTGATGGGATATTTGCTCTTGGGATCATTTTCATTCTGGCGCTGATTTCCCACTTCATACCATTCGAACTCGGGCCGAAAGCAAATCCGGCGGACACACACTACCTGCCGCGGCCCGAGTGGTACTACATTCCCATTTTCCAGTGGTTGAAATACTGGCCCGGATCGCTGTCTTTCCTGGGCGTGGTTGTGATTCCGGGCGTGATTGCCTTTCTCTTCGCCAGCCTGCCGTTTCTCGACCGTCGCATGGAGCGCAGACCGTGGAAGCGTCCGATTGCCGTTGGCACGTACACGTTCATTCTTCTGGCGCTGTTCGGTCTCGGTTACACCAGCTACCGAAGCGATCATCGCGATCCGGGTTATGCGGCGCAGTTGCTGGCGCAGCAAAAGGAAACCGAGGAGTTTATGCGCAAACCCTTTGAACCCGTGGCGGAACCATCTCCTGCTGCCATCATTGCAGCCGCTTCCAATCCGCTCGTTAAGGAGGGTTCACAAATCTATCAGGCCCAGTCCTGCCAGGCCTGTCACGGCGAGGGTGGCGTCGGCAGCGCCGCCGGACCAAAGCTGACAGGCGCACAGGAACGATGGACGGCGGAGCAGCTTTCGGCTCTTCTCAGGTCGCCTTCGACCCAAATGACGGCGGGCGGGATGACGCCTCTGGATCTCAAGCCGGAAGAGATGCGCGCGCTCGTCGCATACCTCCAAAGCCTGTGATCGGTTGAGATGAGTGATAGGCCGCAAGATCACATTGCCGAATGGCAGCCCAAATGCATCACTCCCGGCAAGGACCATATGACGCAACGAACCAAGCAGAATCTCAACAGCGCCATGCAGAGTGAAGCGTTTACCCAAGCCGCTTACTTGCGCTATGCGGCGCATGCCCGCCTGGAGGAAGACTGGGAACTGGCGCAGGCGTTCCAAAAAATTGCAGACGCAGACAGGGCCCGCTTTTTTGCCCAAGAAGCGGATCTGGTCCGCTTGGGAGCGAATACCGGAGAAAACCTTCGAACCGCGATCAATGATCAGGTCGGGCAGATCGCGATGTACTCCCACTTCGCGCAGCAAGCGACCGAAGATGGCGATTCGAGAGCAGCTCGCCTGTTCGAAGAGGTCCGGCACGAGAAGGAGCGGCAACGCACAGAACTCGAAGCGGCGTTGGAGAAATTGGGCTACTCCGGCACTGTTCAAACAGTGGAGGCGTAGCCTTGTGCCTTACTTGTTTTAGGGGATGACAACAGCCGCGCCGTCGACCGAATCGTTTTTGACCGCCAGCAAGGCCTCGTTCACCTGCTCCAGCCCGAAGGAGACGATCTTGGGGCGGAGGCCGATCGAGCCTGCGAGGGCCAGAAAATCCTGCGCATCCGCCCGCGTCATGTTTGTGACACTCCGCAGTTGCCGCTCGCCCCATAGCAGACGGTCATAGTCGAACTCCAGCATTCGGTCGAGATGGATGGCGTTGATGGCCACCACGCCGCCTTTCCGAAGACACGAGAGGGCATGGACCACTACTTCCCCACTCGGGGCAAAGGTGACCGCCGTATCCAGTTCTACCGGAGGTTTTTCCTTCTCAGCGCCTACCCAGGCCGCCCCGAGCGAAGCGGCTAGGTTTCGATGCGAAGCGCCTCGGGTAGAAACGTAAACTTCACAGTTCCAAGACCGGAGCACGGGAAGGGCGAGATGGGCGGAAGCGCCAAAGCCGAACAAACCCACGCGATCGCCCGGCTGCACCCCGGCCACGCGAAGGCTGCGGAACCCAATAATGCCGGCGCACAGAAGAGGCGCGGCATGCAGATCATCCAGGGCGGGCGGAAGCGCAAATGCAAAGTCAGCGCGCGCCAGCGCGTACTCGGCATAGCCGCCCGGAACGGTATAGCCGGTGAAGATGGGAGCATCACAGAGATTTTCCCGATTATGGCGACAGTAGAAACACTCGCCATCGACGCCGCCCATCCACGAAACGCCGACCCGCGTGCCCTTCGGCAGTGCCGTCGTTTCTCCCGCTACGACTGTGCCAACAATTTGATGTCCTGGAGTCACATTGGGCATTTGGGGCGGCAACTCGCCTTCGGCAATGTGCAGATCGGTCCGGCAGACGCCGCAGGCTTGCACTTTCAACAGCACATGTCCCGGCTTCACTTCCGGAACGGGAACGTTCCGAATCTTCAAGGGGCGACGAGAGATCGGGGCAGGAAATTCCAAAACGGCGGCTCGCATCGTCGCTTATCGTCTTATTTAGCATATGCGATCGGCTCACAGCTGAGAGCAGCGTTTGCGGCTGGAGTGGGTTTGGGCAGACACAGGCTCAGCACCGGACAGGGCGATTCCAGTACGATCTCGTAGGTGTGGGTCCGGAATTTACCGAAACGTTTCGGAAGGTGCCCACGATGAGCCACAATCAAATCCGCTCCCTCGCTTTCCGCTGTTTGCCGCACCACGTCGCCGACCGGTCCGGTTCGGGTCAAACCCCGACAGTTATTGGGGAAGGCGAGCGTGTTAGCGTGCGCCTGCGGAAACTCCCGGTTGAGATCACATACGGAGCGCTCGTCTCCTGAACCTCCGGTTGTGCTGGGTACCGCCGTCAAAAAACTCAGCTCACTCCCCCAGCAGGTAGCGAGACGGACCGCTTCCTCCAGGAATCCGGGCGGAATGTGGTCCCGGTCGACGGTGCAGAGGATGTGGCGGTAGGGGCGAAACGGCGGAAGAGCATGCAGGTGCGGGCTGGTCCAGACAGTGCAGGGAGCATCGTGCAGAACTTTGGCGGTAGTTGATCCGATCAAAAAGGGGCGGCTGCGCCCCAATCCGCGCGTGGGCATCATAATGAGATCCGCACCGATCTTTCCAGCTGTCTCGGTAATGGTTTCCGCTACGGCCCCCAAGTCTAGGCGGCACTCGCAATTTACATCGGAAAAATCTTGTTTGTGAAAGGCTTTGAGCGTCAATGCCATCCCCTGCTCCAGAGCACGCAAGCCCTCATCGCCGGGAATCGGGGGCAGCAGTTCCGTGGCACCGTACCAGGCGGAAAGCCAGGGAACGACATGCAGCAACGTCACTTTTGCTCCGGTCCACTGTGCCAATCCGCGCACGTGCGGCACGGTTGCTGTCGTGGCGGGAGAAAAATCAACAGGGAACAAAATGGAGGTGAAAGCTGCGTCCTTCATGTCATGTCTAAAGCATTTCTCTCGCCGAAGAGCGACTACACGCAACCCAGCGAGGCGCGCGTGTTGTAATAAAGCAACTCGGACCAGGGCTCCTCTTGGGTGCGTGCCTTGCGGCAGGTAATCCGCATCTCGCTGCCATAAATTTGTAGACAGATACCCTTCTCGATCGGATGACGGAGCCGCAACTCGCGCGACACACGCCGATCCCGAGTCTCGGAAAAGACAGGGCTGTAGCCTTCCTGTTTCAAGGTCTCCCGATCCCTGAACTCAATCAGGAGCGTATCAGGAGTCGCTAGGATGAATATCTGGCGCAGATCAACTCCGGCGACCGGCACCATAATCGTGCACTCGCCTGTACTCTCGCTCCACTGAAAAGGCGGCAACTTTTTATCGAGCGGAAACGGCTGGGTCCTGATTGCCTTTTTCAACCTTGTATGTGATGGGCCGCCTCGATCTCCGTTGCAGTTTCGGACAAGAAGATTGGATTGCATGATATTAGGCTGCGCTGCACGATCTTTGCCAGGGTGAAGCCAAGCCAGACGTAGTTTGGGGATTTTAGTGCTGAAATTAAGCCGGAGAGCTCAATGAACAGACAGACGCTGAAAGCTGCTGCTTACTACTTCTTTGTTGTGTTTGGGACAGGCTTTGTGTTGGGCATCGTACGCGCGCTTTGGATACTCCCTAGAATGGGGCCGAGAATCTCCGAATTGTTAGAAATGCCGATCATGTTTGTGGTGATTGTGTGGGCGGCTCGCTGGGTCGCTCAGCGTTTTCCCTCAGCGAATCACTTGAGCATCGGCTTCGTCGCACTCGGCTTTCTCCTTCTGGCGGAATTTGCCTTTGCCTGGCAGCTTCGTCACCTCACGCCGGTAGAGTACATCACCCGCCGAGATCCGTTCGCTGGCACGGTTTATGCGCTCTTGCTGGGAGTATTCGCTCTGTTGCCAGCCCGGATCGCTGACCGACGAGAGGCTTGACGAGGAGTTCCCGCTGCCTCTGAGTGAAATCGCGCAACGAGAGGTAGAGAAATGAGCGAAATGCCTCAGCGCTTCTCGCGGCCGGTACAGAAAACACAACTGACATCGAAAGCGGCAGTTAAGTCAGCGACACGAATCGGTAGCATTGGTCCGCCAGTTGCACCCGAACCGTTACGTTGCGCCATCCGGCAGCAGGATTCATGGCCGGTGGCGAGGAGGCTCACGATGAAATTTGACCACATTCTGTTTCCCATTGACTTTTCCGACCACAGCCGCACGCTCAATGCCGAGGTCGAATGGCTGGCGTCCCGTTTCCACTCGGAGGTGACTTTGCTCCACGTCTTTGAAATTCCCACCAGTTGGTATGGCGGAGGCGAAGCTTCGATCATTAACGGGCAGGAAATCATGGCGTATGTCGAAAGTGAAAAGCGAAGACTCCAAGAATACAAAATCAACGTGCCAGAAGAGCGAGTGCGGCGCATTTCCGCCGAGGGCAGCGCAGCATGGCATATCACCGAATGGACAAAAAACCATCCTGTCGATCTCATCGTTATGGGGACGCACGGCTACGGAACTTGGCGGCGTTTGCTCCTGGGTTCGGTGGCGATGAAAATCCTGCACGAGGTGGACTGCCCCCTCTGGACCCATGCCGCCGCCGCGCACGGCATTCAGAACAGGGAAATCTCCTGCATTGTATGCTCGCTCGAATTATCGGAGGAGTGCGTCCCCCTCCTGCGGTTTACCAAAGGCTTAGCGGATGAGTTCGGCGCAAGAGTACAACTCATCCACAGCGTGCCGGAAGTGGATTCCCGGCCCGCCAAGTACTTCGATTATCCCCTGCATCAGGCCTTGAAAGATTGGGCTCAGAATGAAATAGATCGTCAGCAAAGCGAGGCAGGAACGAATTTTCCCTTCGTTCTGACCGAAGGTCCTATCGCACGCGATGTCCTCGAGTTGGCAACGAAGCAGCAGGCGGACTTGATCGTGACCGGCAGGGGTACAGTCCAGAATTTCTGCGGCACGTGGCGCACGCACATTTACGACATCATCCGGGAAGCGCCCTGCCCCGTTCTCAGCTACTCCCTGAAATGCCAACCGCAAGATACCTCTTCGGTAGACACGCAGGAACTGGCCCAGGAGGTATTCGGTTCTTGATCTGCCGGCTCATGAGGTCTTTCGGAGGGGCCTCATGAGCCGCTTCCCGTTTACGGAACTCGAATGGCGACTTTGAGTACTCCTTGCGCACGGGATTCGAAGAGCTGGTAAGCTTGCGCAATTTCTTCGAGAGAAAAAGTGTGCGTCAGCAGAGGCCGCAAGTTGATGCGATGCGTCTCGACCAGCCGCATTAAACGCCGCATGCGCTCCTTCCCGCCGGGGCACAGCGTGGTCACAATCGTCTGGTCCCCCAAGCCGGCGTGGATACCCTCTAACGGCACCTGGAGATGGCCGGAGTAGACGCCGACACTGGACAGCGTTCCACCCGGCGCGAGCACGCGCAGGGCGTTCTCGAAAGTGGTTTGCAGACCCAATGCTTCGATAGAAACATCGACCCCGGCGCCGCCTGTTAACTCCAGAATCTTCTTCACCGGGTCCTCCTCGCTGAGCAGCGTTACCGTGGCCCCAAACTCGCGGGCAATTTGCAAACGCCCCCGGTCGGCATCCACGGCAAAAATATGAGAAGCGCCCATCAACTTCGCCCCCAGCGTGGCGCACAACCCGATCGGTCCTTGCGCGAAGACCGCCACCGTGTCTCCTAACCGAACCCTCCCGCTTTCGGCGGCGCTAAAGCCGGTCGAGGCGATATCTGCCAGAAGAATGACCTCTTCGTCTGCGAGATCATCTGGAATGACCGTCAAATTGGCTTGGGCAAATGGAACCCGGAAGTACTCGGCTTGCACGCCGTCCCAAGTGTTGCCCAAGCGCCAGCCGCCCATCGGACCACCGCACTGCGCCAGATGGCCTGCCAGGCAAAGCTCACATTGCCCGCAGGGCGTGATCGCACCTACCAGGACCCGTTGGCCCGGCTCGTATCCGGTCACGCCGGGACCTAACTCATGGATGACGCCTACGGCCTCATGCCCAATCGTGAGGCCCGGACGGACCGGGTACTCACCTCGGATAATATGAACATCGGTTCCGCAGATCGTTGTCAGTTTTACCTTTATCACCGCCTCGCCGGGACCGGCTGGGGGAATGGCCTTTTCTTCTAATCCAAATTGTCCAGGAGCACGGAAGACGTTCGCCTTCATGGTCCTGGTCTGAAAAGGCTTTTGCTCGTGTTCGATCAACTCTAGAAGCGTCACGAAGATTCCTTTCTGGCCTCTGCCGCTTGGGAGAAGCGCAATTCAAACTCCACTTCGGCCCAGAAAAGACACGTCCATGCAAGCTGCTTTCGTCCGGCTCCTGGGCCATCCCGCGCACGGATTGGGCGAAGTCGCGCAGTTCGTGTTCAGGTGAGCGGGATTTCCGATGAGTTGCCAAGCCTTCGCTCCTCCCCCGTTGGCAGCCGGCATGCTCTTCGGAAGTGCGAGTAAGGGCTTTCCTGTTTATGTTCCAGCGAATCTTATTTCCCACCGATTTCTCTTCCCAGTGCTTCGAAGGCTTACCCTATCTTGCCAACCTAGCTCGGAAGTTTGGCAGCGAAGTAACGTTGCTCCATACGCTCGATATGTACGATGCTTTCGGGTTTGGCGCTGCTTCGCCGACAGCAGTTTACGGCACCTGCCGGGACGCGATTCGAGAACGACGCGAGGACGAACTGGCGCATTTTGGCAAAATCGCTTTGGAAGGCATAAATGTCCAGCGAGTTCTGGAGACCGGTGAGCCGGCCGAATGCATTATCGGCTACGCCGAAGAGCACGGCATGAATCTCATTTTCATGCCGACGCATGGCCGAGGCCGCTTCCGCCAATTGCTGCTAGGCTCAGTCACCTCTAAGGTGCTGCATGACTCGGCCCTTCCGGTCTGGACGACAACGCATACGGGAACCCTCGATCCAAATTCCTCCCGGAACATCCGGACCATTCTCTGCGCCGTTGACACCTCGGATGAGACCGTGCGAGTGATTCATGAGGCCTGTGATCTGGCCCAGCTATATGGAGCACAGGTCCGGCTGGTTCACGCGATCCCGGATCGTGAGTTTGGGCTGGAAGTGGACCAGCAGGCTCCATTTCAGAAGTTTCTTCTCAACCTAGCGGCCGAAAAACTGGCGCACTTACAACGCGAGGCGCAAACAGAGTTGCCTGTTGACGTCCGGCACGGCAGGATCGAGTCCGTCGTGCGGGAGGCCGCTCAGACCCACCGTGTCCAATTGGTAGTTATGGGCCGGGGCCGGCTGCACCACCTCTGCGGACGATTACGTACCCATGTGAGCGCCATCATTCGCGAGGCGCCCTGCCCGGGTCTCAGCATATAAAGAGTATTGGAGTCTTTCTTGCTCTATATAATGTTGCGCTCAAGACTAGCGGCGCGGAGCGCTCCGCCAATGCTCCCCGCACGGATAGGCTCAAGAGCGAGAAGGAGCACATGCATATGCAAACACAAACCATAAGAGAAAGCGACAAACAACTACAGGAAGCCGTTTTCCGGCATCTGGAATGGGAACCGGAGGTAGTCTCCACCGATCTCCATGTCGCGGCCAAAGATGGGATCGTGACGCTGACCGGCTTTGTCCATACTTATGCCGAGAAGTTTGCTGTCGAAAAAGCAGCAAAATCGGTGTACGGCGTGAAAGCAGTCGCCAACGACATCGAAGTAAAGCCCGGAACAAACCGCAGCGACCCGGAGATTGCGCGTGATGTGGTCCATGCCATGCAGGTCAACGTAGCCGTTCCTGACGAAAAGATTAAAGTCACGGCACGGGGCGGCTTTCTCACCTTGGAAGGAACGGTTGAATGGCAGTATCAGCGGAGGGCCGCCGAAAACTGCGCCCGCAACGTAGCAGGCGTGCGCGGGGTGACGAACTTAGTCGAAGTCAAGCCGAAGATGGCAGCAGTATCTCCGAACGAGATCCGCAGCCGCATTGAGGAGGCCCTGAAACGAAGCGCGGAAGTCGATGCGCGGCGCATTACGGTTTCGGCGCACGACGGCACCGTGAATCTGTACGGGAACGTGCGCTCCTGGTTTGAGCGTGAGGAGGCCGAGCGCGTAGCTTGGGCCGCGCCGGGCGTAGCTCAAGTCGTCGACCATATTACGGTCGTTCCTTAGGACATTTCAATACGAAAGCACGTCCGAGCCGGTGAAGGCTCGGACGTGAGATTCTCATGATCCGCATCGTTTCAAATGGCGATGAGTTTCCGCCGATGCTTCTCGAAATTGCTTGAGCATGCCTTTACTGACCGCTAATCGGCAGTTCCAATTTTTGACTGAGGGCTTCAAATTGTGTTTTGATCTGCGCGTATTTAACGAAGTCCGAGATGGTATGGGCCAGGCTCTCGGCCAAATCCGCATTCATGGCGGCGTAATCTTGATACGACTTCGAATGGACTTGACTCCGATGTGCGTTTAAGTGCTCGATGGTGGCCTGCAGGTTGCCCGCCAGTTCATTGAGAGCGAGGGACCGGACGGTTTGCGGCCGATCGGGCGTCCCGGCTGGCGAAGCGGCATGCCCCACATGGATCCGGAGCGAAGACGCCAGGCCTCGGAAGCGCGCATTGCTGATTTAGAACGCAAGGTGGCTCAGCAAAGTATGCTGATCGATTTTTTAAGAAGAGCCTTCAGGCGGGTCGAGGCACTACCGCACAACAACATCAAGTGTGGCGGGGTGGCATCTACGGAGAGATCCGAGCCATGATGCAGCTTGAGGGCCATCTGTCGATCGAGGAGCTTTGTCAAGCCGTGCAAATAAGTCGAGCGGGCTATTACCGCCATTTCGATCAGCAAGCACCGGAGCAAGCCGCCGTTGCCTTGCGAGATGCCATCCAGAAGATCGCCTTACAGTATCGCTGCTACGGATATCGACGAGTCACCGCAGAGCTTCGTCAGGCAGGGTATCGTCGTGAATGGCAAACGCGTGCTGCGCATCATGCGGGAGGATAACTTGCTAGCCGCCATTTCTCACCAGAGGGGTTGGCGGGAGCCGTCTTTCGTGGCATAACAGGTTTATTCAGAGCCAGTTACGGCCAGGAGAAGGTAACCCCCGCTATGACAGAGTGTATCCAAAGAATTAGTTCCTTTCGAAGGCGTCGGCCCACGCGAAGTGGTGGGCCGTTTTGACGGTGGTCATGTTGTCAGTGACGGCGGCGCTCTGCTGTTGCGCCAAGTCGAGCGCCGGACCGACATTTTGAGCCGGTTCGCCGCCTGCTTTA
>JAFAZU010000573.1 GCA_019239585.1 Acidobacteriaceae bacterium | reverse complement strand
GAGGCGAAGGCGCTCCGCAAGCTGCGACATCCCAGCCGTAGCCATCGACTGCGAAACTTCCTGGAACATGGTGTGTGACGCTCTTGGCTCTTGCAACTGTTCCGAGCGCCGCCCAAATCGTATCTGAGTTAAACACCACCCTTGAGTTGGTCTATGCGGCCCTCCAACATGGAGTTTCAAAAGCAAAGGCCCACTTCCGGAAGTCCGGAATCGGAGTCGATCAGGAGAAGCAGGCTTTTTCTTCCATTGTCCGGCTCCACGCCAAGCAGTTTCTGAAGAAGCGAAACCTGGAATCAGCCGAGCTAGAGCAGGCCAATCTATGCGGAATCTGGCTGCGCGTCGGACCCTATCATTTGAAAGTTTGGCGGATTTCAGACGAAGACCTCCAGAAGGCGCAAGTTCCCGCTTCTGATTTGTTTGAACAGTTTCCCTTTGTGCAGGACGGCGAGCCGATTCCTTTGACTCACTTGCGGATCTACTGGCAGCTCCCTGACTCCGGCCGTTTGAGCCTCTACTTGGCTTATCCAAAGTACGAAGACCCTAAGTCGACAGAGTGCTTCTGGCTGGTTCCGGTGCCGGAATCGGCTGGAAAGTCCAAAGGCAATCAGCAAAAGACTCGAAAAACGAAGCCTTTCACACAAACGCAATTATGGCAGAAACCGTCGTAGCTGTTCCCACGCTTGTCCATTCCGTTACGCCAGGCAGAAAAGTTCCAAAACCGAAGAACGCCGCTGAGCGCAAAAGACGCCTGCTGCAGATTCTCGATGAACTGGACCGTTTATTTCCTGACGTCACTTGCGCGCTTCGTCATGGAGATGCTTGGCAGCTTCTGGTAGCAACGATTCTTTCCGCACAATGCACGGATGAGCGCATCAACAAAGTCACTCCCGGTTTATTCCAAAAATATCCAACGATTGAGGATTTTGCCAACGTATCACAGGAAGAGCTTGCCAATGACATTCGCTCCACCGGCTTCTTTAACAACAAAGCTCGATCCATCATCGGAGCCGCACGCAAGATTCTTGCCGATTGCGACGGGCAGGTTCCAAAGACCATGGACGAAATGCTCACAGTACCCGGCGCCGCGCGCAAAACTGCCAATGTGGTGCTGGGTCACAGCTACGGCATTGCTTCGGGAGTAGTGGTTGATACTCACGTGCAGCGGATTACCCAGCGTCTCGATCTGACAAAGAACACAGACCCGGTCAAGATTGAACAGGATCTGATCAAAATTCTTCCGGAGGACCGCTGGATTCTCTTCTCGGATCAGGTCATCCACTTCGGCAGGCAAATCTGCATTGCGCGCAAACCGCGTTGCGCCTCGTGTCCGCTTGATCCGATCTGTTACGCGAAGGACAAAACGCTCGTTTGACATGCCAATTCGTTACTACCTCGGCGTTGATGGCGGGCAGTCCAGCACCACGGCTTTGATTGCAGATGAAACAGGACGCGTGATCGGATGCGGCAAGGGCGGCCCTTGCAACCATGTCAGCGCTGCTGAGGGCAGGGCCAAGTTCTTTGCCGCTGTCGGCGGCTGCGTTAGCGGAGCTTGCAGCAGCGCCGGACTTGATCCTGCCGCCGTCACCTTTGCCTCTGTCTGCCTTGGTTTCAGCGGCGGCGCGGAGGACAAGGATGTGTATACGCGCGAGCTCATCCGCAGCGAACGGTATAAGATCACGCACGATGCGGAAATTGCGCTGTCCGGAGCGGTTGCCGCCGGACCAGGCATTATTGCTATTGCCGGTACCGGTTCCATGACCTTTGGCCGCAACTCGCAAGGCAAAACGGCCCGTGCCGGAGGCTGGGGATATATCTACGGTGATGAGGGAGGCGCGTTCGATCTGACCCGCCGCGCTTTGCGAGCTGCCCTGGAACAAGAGGAGGGCTGGGGTCCCCGGACACAGCTTCTTCCTTTCCTGCTAAACGCGTCTAGAACAAAGACGGCCAATGAACTTCTGCATCGCTTTTACGCCGGTGTTGAGCGTTCAATCATTGCAAGTTATGCGCCGCTTGTGACAGCGGCAGCGCTGGGCGGAGATGCCGTGGCGCGAAGCATCATTGATGAAGCCGCAGCAGGCTTGGCTCGTTACGTTCGTGGCATTCACAAGCAGCTCTTCGGCAACCACGAACGGGTTCGTGTTGCTTATATCGGCGGCGTGTTTCAAAGCGAGCCGTTGCGAACGAGCTTTATCGACGGAGTTCAAAAATCTTTCAACGCCGAGGTCGGGCCACCGGAGTTTGGTCCTGCTGCCGGTGCGCTCTTAGAAGCATTGCGGGCCGACCGGAATATGAGCGCTCTCTTTCAGGTTCCCGAGAGCGGGAAGTAGAAACTACTTGGTTGCCATTTCCCCCTCCGGCCTCAGTTGCAAGGTCGGAGCGACGTTCTCGTTGATGGGAACAGCGAATTCGATACCTAGATCCTGGGCTGCTGCCACAATCTGGAGCAGCAGTTCACTTTGTACTCGTAAGTACATATTGAAGTCCGGGGTCAGCACGTAAGAGAAAATCTCCAAATCGAACGAATCTCTTGTGATCTTCGTAAAGCGCAACGGGACGTCGGTGGGGTCCACCATCGGATGGTTTTTCAGGACCTTTGTAACCGCATCCATCATGGCGCGAATCTTTTCCGGCGTAGTGTCACGACGCAAACTGAGCGTTGGATGAAACCACATCCGGTCACGCTTGGCGAAATTTTCCAACGTCATCGTCGAGAACACCGAGTTGGGAATGGTCACTACGGTCCGGTCCAGCGTACGGATTCGGGTTGACCGCAAGCCGATGTCTTCGACGGTTCCTGACTGATCGCCGAACTTACAGAAATCGCCGACCAGCACAGGACGGTCGCTGATAATGGAAACGCTGCCGAAAAGATTTTCAATCGTCTTCTGCGATGCCAGTGCAATTGCCACGCCGCCCACTCCCAAGCCGGCAAGGATCGTATTCGTGTTATATCCCCAGTTCGATAACACAGTGACAATACCGAGAGCGAAGATGCCGATCTTTGCGCAACGAACAAAGAGCGGAATCACCGAATACGAAAGCGCCTTTTCTGTGGCAGAAAGCCGCGAGATGGCGGTGTCGGAAA
>JAFAZU010000535.1 GCA_019239585.1 Acidobacteriaceae bacterium | reverse complement strand
TAAAGCAGTGAAAATTAATATCGCGCTCCGTGGGGCGCTCCTTCTTCTCGCGTTCTCCTTCATTGGAGTGGTCGCCTACAGCTTGCGGGACACTTCCGCCAAGGAGGGCGGCCCCGCTCCGGAGTTCACCATCCAAACCGATTCCGGGGCTCAAGTAACCCCTACTTCATTCAGGGGCAAAGTATTGGTGCTGAATTTTTGGGCTACCTGGTGTGCTCCCTGTATTCAGGAAATTCCCTCGCTGAATCAGTTCCAGAAAAGATTCGCCGACTCCGGCGTGAAGGTTCTGGCTATCAGCATCGACAAGAACGAAGGAAAATACAAAAACTTTCTAGACCATGTGCATGTCTCGTTTGATACGGCTCGCGATCCCAGTATGGACATCAGCACTAAATACGGCACCTTTCAATATCCGGAAACGTACATCATTAAAAATGGCCGGATCATGCGTAAGTTCCCGAATGCCGCAAATTGGCTGAGCGACGATATTATCCAATACGTGCAAAGCTTGTTATAGAGAAAGGAAAGGACAATCAGGTCATGGCAACCGCAGTCAAAACACGATCTCCCATCCTATGGAGCGGTAATGGGGTCCTGATTATTGAGCCTGGAGAGGATGAAGACCCGGAGTTGGTCTTTCGACGAGCCTGCCGTAGATTCGAAAACAAGAAAATTGAGCAGGACGAGGAAGGAAGGGTTTACATCTTGCCACCTGCAGGAGCCGAATCATCAAGCCAAAACGGTGAGCTTACCATGCAGCTTCGTTTATGGGCGAAACGAGACGGAAGAGGCAAAGCGTTTGATTCGAGCGCAGAGTTTGTCTTTCCGAGCGGCGTAAAGTATAGCCCCGATGGATCATGGGTGAGCAAAGAGAGATGGCGAGCTTTAACCAGGCAAGAGCGCCGAAAATTTCCGCCGGTGATTCCTGAGTTCGTGATTGAGCTCAAATCACCCTCAGACCGCTACACCAAGCTTCAAGAGAAAATGCAGAAGTATATTGCGAACGGAGTTGAATTGGGGTGGCTGATTCACCCCGATAAACGCGAAGTCATGATCTATACTCAGACTGGCGTGCGGGTCCTGAACGCTCCCGACTTGCTGCGCGGCGAAGGCCCTATCGAAGGTTTTGAACTCGATCTTCAGCCCATTTGGGAAGATGAGGACTTCGAGTAGAAAACATATGGCGGTAAATGGTGAAGTGTTGACGGCCGTTAAGGGACTGCTCGGTGAGAATGGCATTTTCTCGCAGCCCTTTGAATTAAAGCTGTATGAGTATGACGGCGGCGTGGACAAGGCTTTGCCGGATTTGGTTGTTTTTCCGCGTTCCACGGAAGATGTTGTAGCGCTGGTCAAGATTGCCGCACAATACGGGCTGCCGATTGTGGGCAGAGGAGCCGGTACGGGTCTCAGCGGCGGCTCCATTCCGCGTGCGGGCGGCATGGTGATTTCTTTCACGCGCATGAATCGCATTCTGGAGATCGATCTGGCAAACGAGCGCGCGGTAGTGCAGCCCGGCGTGGTCAATCTGGATATCACCCTTGCTGTCGCGCCCTTTGGATATTTCTATGCTCCCGACCCGTCGAGCCAACGCGCGTGTACCATCGGTGGAAACGTAGCGGAAAACGCCGGTGGTCCGCATACGCTGGCCTATGGCGTCACGACCAACCACGTCACCAGCCTCGAAGCGGTATTGGCGGACGGAACGGTGATCGAAGTCGGAGGTCCTGGAGGTGACACGCCGGGCTACGACTTAGTAGGCCTGCTCACCGGCTCGGAAGGTACCATGGCGCTTGTCACAAAAATTGGTGTTCGGCTCATGCGGCAGCCGGAAAGCGTAAAGACCTTACTGGCTATCTATAACTCGGTGGAGCAAGCCGGAAATACCGTAGGTGCGTTAACGGCGCGCGGGATTACCCCCGTAGCGATTGAAATGTTGGACGGCCCCATGCTGCGCATGGTCGAGGCAGCCACGCACGCGGGCTATCCCCTGGATGCTGCGGCGGTTCTGCTGATCGAAGTCGAAGGGCTCATCGAAGCCGTGGAGGAAGACGCAGAAGCCATCGTGCAAGTGTGCCGGGAATGCGGCGTGCGGGAAGTGCGAGTGGCGCAATCAGCCGAGGAGCGCGACTTGCTTTGGAAAGGCAGAAAGAACGCTTTTGGCGCGATTGGCCGCGTGAGTCCCACATACTATGTGCAAGATGGCGTAGTGCCGCGCACGAAAGTTGCCGAGACTTTGCGCGCTATCGAAGAAATCGGAAAGAAATATGGAATTCCTATCAGCAATGTTTTCCACGCTGGTGATGGCAATATGCACCCGATCCTGCCCTTTAATCCGCGTGTTCCAGGAGAATTGGAGCGCGCGCAAATTGCCGGAGAGGAGATCCTGAAATTTTGCATCTCCGTGGGTGGCTCCATCACCGGCGAGCATGGAGTGGGAATGGAGAAAGCGGAACTGATGGCTCACCAGTTCTCGGAAGACACATTGAACCTGATTAAGAAATTCAAGAACTTGTTTGACAGCTCCTGCCGCCTGAATCCCGGCAAAGTTCTCCCTACTGGTAAAGGGTGTCTTGAGATTCGTCAGCCTCCTTCGATGATGCTGTGACATTTTTCGGGTTCAACCAAGAAGCAATAGACAGCTTGCGAGATAAGGTTTTGGTCAAACAGAAGCTCCCCTGACACTCGACTGCCCCCAGTAACGTCTGGTCGCGTCAGTTATTACATCGATTACATCGCAATTGGCGTACTATGGATAGTTGTGAGTAGTGCGCGTCTGCTCGGATTCGTATGTCTCTTTGACGCACTCGCAATCATAGTTTTATATCCGCATTTGGATCTTTTCTCTTGCGGGTACCTTGTGTGCAGCACAGTGCTCGCCCTTTTACAGGCGGTCGTGAACGAGCGTTTTTCAAACTCTGCGGAGCTTCAGCGGCTGTTTTACGCGAAAGATATCGACCGGGTTTGGGATCGATGTGTCGCACTTCTCGGCTTAACGGAATTGGCGGTCTTTTTCGAATACTCACACTGGCGGCCTATGCCGGAACTTCTCAACCGTTCAGAGCAAATACTTGGGCTGCTTCTCTGTATTGCCGGGGTTATTTGGCTCTTCTGGGTGGATATCTACTTGATGGGTCAATTCCCTTCGCACCATCGGCGCGGCGCTCCCATGACTTCAGGTCCATATCAACGTGTGCGGCATCCCCGCTACATCGGCTTGCTCGCGACCCGCTTCGCTCTGCCGCTCATATTTGGTGGTGTTATCGCCAGCATGCTGGCAGTACTCTGGTTTTTGTTGATACGCCGCCGCGCACACCTAGAGGAACGGTACTTGCGGAGCAGGTTCGGCGAAGCCTATACACAATACGCCGCACGCACCATAGGCATACCGTAGCACTCAGAACGAGCTGATTCCGCCACACAAATCAGAACAGTCTTGCTGCCCCAATTGTTGCATTTAAAAATTATCGTTATTGCAGCCCAGATTTGCTTCCGTACATTCTAATGAGGCTACGGAGAGTATCCTCTACAGCAGCCCTAAACGGACCACGCGCTTGCCGCTGGCTGCGTAAATGTGGATGCCTTCTTCCCCGAAACATCTACGTATTTCAGCGGGCAAGCCACAGGCTACGTTGTACCCGCGCGCGAACGGTGAAAAGGCAGGCAACACAACACACTGCCGGTTTGCCAGGAAAACAGGCAATTTCTGTCCAGCGCCGGAAGCATCCCTGATTCCTAAAGCCGGGTGCAAATGCCCCAGCACAAGAGTGTGGTCCTTCGGCCACGTAAACTCGAAGCGGTCGCCATGGATGGCGGTGAGCAATTGCTCCGACCACGATTGAAGGTGCAAGAGATTGAGCTGGGCAAACTCAGCGGCAAACTGCCGGTCATGGTTACCGCGCACGGCAATCAGTTGGGCATTTTGACTAAGCTGCTGCAGGGTCTCCGCGATCCATTCGTGTTCCGGCGCGCAGGAACGCGGCGCGTGAACAATATCGCCAAGGAACACAAATCGCTTGGGCCGCAGTTCTTCATTGCACTGGAATAGTTTTCCGCGTGTCTGTAAATCGGCAAGCGGACCCAACTCCCCGCGACGGCGCTGCGTCCAATTATAGCCGAGATGTAAATCCGCGATGATCGCTGTCTGCGATTCGGGAAGCCACAATGCCCCAGACGCATGAGCCTGAAGACCGGGCAGAACCGGAAGGAGCAGCTTTCCCATGGTCAGGCTCGAAAATCATAGCTCTGCTGGCGCATACCGTCCATAATGCGGTTCCGAACGGCGGTGACTTCTTCGGCTGTCACCGTATGATCCGCTGCTCCGATTTCCAGGTGGTACGTCACGCTCTTCTGGCCTTGCGGCAGCGGAGGGCCTTCATATTGCCGGACAAATTCAATCAGGGCGAGATCGCTTCCCGCCAGGGATCGAAGCGCGCTCTGAATATCGGCAACCGGTGTTTTGGAAGCCGTCAACACGGAAAGGTCGAATGGGCTGGTGGGGTATTTCCGCAGCGGCGTGTACCGTACTGTGTGAGCGGCATGAATTTCCTGGGCTGTTCTCAGATCGATATCGAAGAGCACGGCACGGCCTTCAATGCCCTCTTCTTTCAGCAAAAAAGGGTGAAGCTCAAATAATCGGCCCAGGGGGACATCATGCCAAAGGATCTCTCCGGTCCTGGCCGGATGCTCGTACGGTCGCGCTTCAGCGGTGCGCAAGCAAGCGGAAGGAAGCACGCACTCCAGCACTCGCTTGGCCTCAAAGAAATCCTGCTCATCCCCAGGCATGTTATAGAGGGCAGCCACCGCACGAGGAACTTCATCCGGCAGCGATTGTCCGGCGTTCGGATGAATTTCCATGCCGATCTCGAAGATCCGAAATTCGTGGTAACTCCGGACATTGCTGACGATGTTTTTGAAAATCCCCGGCAGAAGACTGGGCCGGAGGTGAGTCATCTCGGCAGCAATCGGATTCGAAACGGCCAGCAATTTTTGCACATCGAACCCGAACCGCGCCGCTTCCTCTTCGCTGATGAACGAATAGTTATAGGCTTCAGTAAAACCCTGCGCCGTCAACTGGCTCCGGACTTGCCGCAGGTAAGCTCGCATTGGATTCGCAGGCGGAACAACAGACGCGACCAGGGGCGCCTGCGGCGTAATCTGGTCATAGCCGATCATGCGCCCAATCTCTTCCACTAGGTCATCCTTCAGCGAAATGTCTTTTGTGGCGCGCCAGGAAGGGACCGTAACGGTCAGGATGCCGGGCGTAGTTTCAGCAGTAGCAAACCCAAGCGCGTGTAAAATCTCGCAGATGGTTTCCCGGCTGACCTCGGTTCCCAGCTTGCGTGAAACGAAGTTAATCGGAAGCAGGATTGGCTTTGTCCCCTGAAGCGAAGCGCGATTATCAGCCACGCCGCCCACGGCGTGAACTCCCGGCGACACCTCCTGAATTAATTGAAACACGCGCGCCAACCCGCGCAGAGTGTTTTCGGGGTCCAGCGATTTTTCAAACCGCATCGACGCATCCGTGCGAAGCTTGTGCCGGGCCGAAGTGAAGCGCACGCTCGCCGCCTGAAAATTGGCGCTCTCTAGAACAACCCGCGTTGTGGTTTCCGAAATTGCGGTATCAGCCCCGCCGATCACTCCAGCCAGCGCCACGGGACCTGCTTCGTCCGCAATTACCAGATCCTCGGGGTGCAAGTCGTACGTTTCACCATTCAAAGCTTTCAGCCGTTCGCCCGCGCGCGCCTGGCGCACATAGATCGCACGGCCTGTTAACTTATCCGCATCGAACGCGTGCATTGGCTGCGGCAGTTCAGCTAAGACATAGTTTGTAATGTCAACAATGTTGCTGATTGGGTTAAGTCCGATACTTTCCAAACGCGCTTGGGTCGGCAGCGGCGAGGGCGCAACCTGTACGTTTTCTAAAACAAGAGCGCTGTAGCGAGGGCAAAGCGAATGGTCGGCAATCTCAACCGCCCAAGGCGCATTCCCTCCAGGCAAAATGTCGAGTTTTACCGGGTCGAGCAGCGAGTGATGGGTAATTGCCGCCACTTCACGCGCTATTCCCAGATGCCCCCACAAATCGGGCCGGTGCGTCAGGCTTTTGTTATCAATTTCAAGAATCCAGTCTGGCTTCAATGGGAGGAGCGCGCCGGGAGTGACATTTTCCACCTCCAGCAGGCCCGTCCCATCCCGACTGAGATCCAATTCAGCGGCGCTCGCCAGCATGCCTTCGCTTTCGACGCCATCAATAACTGCGGTGCTGATAACTCTATCCCCTAAGCTCGTTCCAGGCGGAACCCAGGCGGCTGTCATGCCGGTACGCACATTACTTGCACCGCAGACCACCGATCCTGTTTTACCGCCACCGGCATCAATTTTTACCAGCTTGTTTTTGCCCTTGCCAAGCGGCTGAACGTCGAGTACACGAACAGCCGTTACGCGGCTGAAGTGCGCACCGAACGGTTCGATGCCCTCGCATTCAGCAGTTTTGACCGTAATCAGACTCTCCAAGGCGGAAGGCTCCACATCCAGACCCTCCACAAGCTCACAAATCCACTGATAAGAAAACTTCAACGTGCTTCCCTTTAGAACTGCGTTAAGAAACGCAAGTCTCCGCCCTGCAACTGGCGGATATCATCAATGCCATACCTCATCATGGCCAGCCGCGTGAGCCCCAAGCCGAAAGCGAAACCGCCCCACTCTTCCGGATCGATGCTGCTCATTCGCAGCACATTGGGATGGACCAGACCGCAAGGCAGCAGTTCCACCCAGCCGCTGTGTTTACAGACCGCGCACCCCTCGCCGTTGCAGATCAGACAGCGTATATCCAACTCGAAGCCAGGCTCGACGAATGGAAAGTAACCGGGACGCAACCGCACCGTTACTTCACGCTTAAAAATTGAGCTCAGCAGCGTCTTCATGAAGTACGTCAGATTGGCGACCGAAACATCCCGGTCCACCATCATGCCTTCCAACTGATAAAACGTATGCTCGTGCGAGGCGTCCACTTCTTCATTACGGAACACCCGGCCCGGAGCAATCATCCGCAGCGGAGGACGGAGCGTTCGCATTCCGCGCACCTGTACCGGTGATGTGTGTGTGCGGAGAAGTTGCCCGTCAGAGAGCCAGAATGTATCCTGCATGTCACGCGCGGGATGTGTAGCCGGAATATTCAGCGCATCAAAGTTATGTTCTTCGGTCTCCACCTCGGGCCCATATAAGACAGCGAAACCGAGGGATGTGAAAAGGTCTTCGATCTCCCCTTGCAGTTGCGTAATCGGATGCAGGCTGCCGGGGCGCACTCCCGGCGCGGGCAAAGTCACATCGATCCACTCTTTGGCAAGCCGTTCCGCTAAATCCGTTTGTTCAAAGCGTAGCTTTTTGCTCTCGTACTCGGTTTCGAGATCCTGCTTGACCGAGTTAAGCAATTTCCCAACCCGGGCACGCTCCTCTGGAGAAAGCTTTCCAAAATCCTTGCTGATAGAAGCTAGAGTTCCCTTACGGCCCAGGGCTTCCACCCGCGCCTCTTCGAGTTCCTCCACCGAGATTGCAGCGGCAAACGCTGCCAGGGTTCCGCGCCGGAGTTCTTCCAGCTTGGCATCCAAGGTCATTTCGACTGGCATCTACCCGAGCTTTCCCCCAGTTGGTCCAGCAGAGCCGCAATCTCGCTATGCCCCTTCAACATTGCCAGATCAAGCGCAGACTGATTGTTCGTCGCACGCGCCTGAAGGTCAGCGCCGTGAGCAATCAACAGTTCCACCATCGGGCGATTGCCAGCCTGCGCCGCTCCGTGGAGAGCCGTCCAGCCGCCTTCCTGCCGCGCGTTGACGTCCGCGCCACATTGTAGAAGTAATTGCACCAGATCCGTTTTTCCCCCCGCGACTGCGGCATGGAGGGGGGTGTTCTTCATCGCATTGGTCGAACGTGCATCGACCTGCGCGCCTGCGTCAAGTAACGCCTGTGCCAACTCCCGCTGCCCAAAAAAAGCGGCGAGATGAAGCGGCGTCCAACCATCTGTGTTGTGAGCCTGCAACAGCTTGCCATTTTCCCGGATCTCGCCCATCACCTTGTCTGTTTGACCCGCCACGCACGCCTCAAAGAAATCAAGATCAGGTCGAAATTGCAGGAGAAAGGCGGCAGTCTCCTCTTGCCGGTAATACTTCGCCAGAAGGTAAGCGGTCTGCCCAGCTTCATTGGCTGTATCGGCAAGCAATGGATCTTCCGCCACCGCAGCCTTCACAGCCGGAAGATCGCCCTTCTTCACAGACTCTTGAAACAATTTTAGATCCGTCATGCCTATGCTGCAGGCAGGAACACCTGCTCCGTTTTATTCAGTTCCCAATCCAGATGATTAATATAGAACAGCAAGATTTCACGTTTATATTTGGAATTGAACTCGTTGAAGACGCGCTCCTGCCAGCCCTCTGTTAAATACTGTTCCGGTTTCAAATCCTTATCAAAAAAACCCTGGTCGTTCGGAATTCCCAGAAAGTTCAGGATATCGACAATCATGTCGAGATGGGAAAGAAGAAACACTTGCGACAGGTCGGTCGCAAACTCTTCCTCTCCCGACTCAATACGGGCCCAGAACTTCGGAGCGGCTTTGCGCAATGCTTCCCCATTCAGCTTTACCATGTGAGCCCTCAACTTAAACCGTTCATAAACCTGGTAAGTTTTCAGCTTGCCGATGGAAATTCCTCGAATCAGTTGACTAAAAACGTCCTGGCCTAGTGCCAGGAAGACCCCACACATCTGCATTGTGCCAAGCGTAGCACAAAGCAGCGGGTCCCTAGAGGATCTTTACGGCTCTCAAATCAGTGATTTCGTTCAGTTTTGCGCTACAATTGGAAGCTTTGGACACCTACAACCAGGACCATGAGTAATTTGATTGTTTTGGGAGCGCAATGGGGCGACGAAGGCAAAGGAAAAATCGTCGATCTGCTCTCTGAAAAGTTTGATGCCGTCGCGCGCTACCAAGGCGGCCATAATGCCGGACACACGGTGTTCATCGGTGAAAAAAAGTTTATTCTAAAGTTGATTCCCAGCGGCATTTTACGGCCCGGCGTTCTGGCTGTAATCGGTAATGGTGTTGTGATTGATCCGGCGGCGTTGCTTCAGGAAATCTCAGGGCTGGAAAGCGCGGGTATTGACGTCAAATCTCAGCTAAGAATCAGCAACCGGGCGCACGTGATTTTCCCGTTTCACCGGACTATCGAAAAGATTTCCGAGGGACGCGCCAATCGAATTGCTATCGGCACCACCTCGCGCGGCATCGGCCCTTGTTATGAGGACAAAATTGCCCGGCGCGGCATCCGCATTGCCGACCTGGTTGATGTGGATTTCCAATCGCTATACTGCGCTCTCGCCGAGGATAAACAGCTAATCGCCGATGCCTTCCAGATCACGGAACGTGTTGACTTCAGCGAGATTTTGGAGACTTATAAGCAGTTCGCCGAGCAGATTCGGCCCATGACTTGCGACACAGCGCATCTGTTGAACACCGCCATCCGAGAAGGTAAAAGTGTGTTGTTCGAAGGCGCGCAAGGCACCATGCTCGATATCGATTTTGGGACCTACCCATTTGTCACCAGTTCCAGCGCCGCCGCTGGTGGCGCTTGTACCGGAACCGGCGTGGCGCCTACCAAAATAGATGGCATCATTGGAGTTTCGAAAGCGTATATTACGCGCGTGGGCGCCGGACCATTTCCTTCTGAAGATGTAACGGAACTGGGCGAAAGGATTCGTATCGCCGGAAATGAATTTGGCTCGGTCACGGGACGACCCCGCCGCTGCGGCTGGTTTGATGTTCCGCTGCTCCGCTACACAGGAGAGGTGAACGGCTTTGACAGCCTTGTGATTACCAAGCTCGATGTTTTGGACGAGCTCGAAACTATTCCGGTTTGTGTTGCCTATGAAGTTGACGGCAAAACGATGACCCAAATGCCTGCCAGCACCCGTCGCATGGAATCCATTAAGCCGATTTTTGAGCGCCTGCCCGGCTGGAACCGCCCCACGCGAGGCATTACGAAAATCGAAGACCTGCCCACCGAAGCCCGCCAGTACCTGGAGTTCCTGGAAGAGAAGACCGGCATCGAAGTAGGGTCGGTTTCGAACGGCCCCGAGCGCAATGAAACTATGTTCGTGCCGGGGTCGAAACTGGAACGGCTGCTGAGTTAAGTCATTCTAGCCTGAAGTACATCTGACGGACATAGTAAGGGGGCCAGAAATGCTGGGCAAATCCAGGTCTCCTGGATGCATATTGCACGTCAGTGCCTACGGTCCGCAACATCGGCTTATGTCTACTGATTAGGTAGATCTTAATCCAAATTTGGTCGCCCGGTCTTACTCAATCTCAAGCTACTCAGGATATAATTCTTTGCTAATCCTGTGCCCACTGAGCAATCCAGATTCGGAAACATGCGATTAATATTGGCTTGCCTCTCGATAGCAACTATTCAAGCGGAAGACGTGTCCCGAATCGAACAGCAAGATCTCAGGATTTCACTCGAACAATCTAGGACAGCCTCTACCGCCGGAACTGGTTTGATGGTTACAGGTACGATCAAAAATCTTACTCAGTCACCTATCAAATTGTGTGAACATTTCACGTTAGCAACTGCGTCTCCAGAATTAAGTGGACAGATTGGCACTCCAGGCGGTTATTACGCGCGCCTCACGATCAATGAGCTTTCTCTTCCACTTGAGAGCGATCCCAATAACGCCTTTTGGAACACAGTTATCCTGCAAGCAGGATCTGCTGTCAAGGCTCATTGGTATATTGGACCCACCTCTAACACCAGTAGCGATAATGATTACTGGTTCCTAGTTGTTGGAAGGCAGATCGCAACCGAATTGAGATATTTATTTTTTTCTCCCGGCGATTATAAAGTTCACACCGAAGTAGCTTATACAATTCTAGACAAACAAGGAGTGCTCGAAACGGTAAGTGCAAGTGTCGAGGCTGCACGGAAGGCCCAAATTGCAGCTTCACAGTTGAATAGTAAGCTTGATCAGTTGAAAGATAAGCTTAACCAGTTGAATGATAAGCTTAAGGCCCAGAAAAAATCTGATATCAAATCAGCAGATAAGGGCCTCTCTAGTACAGAGCAGGACAACCTTATCAAATTGCGTGACTCTGTTGAGGCAGAACGTGACTCTGCTGAGGCACGAGCAGTTGAGCCTCTCGGAAAGCCTGCCAGTTTGAAGGTCCTTACCCCTTAGCTTCCGAATCGACTACTTTGAAGATTGCTGCTCCCCAAACAGTGATCCTCGTCGGAGCGCTTATAGGAGGACTAGCTGCTTTTTATGTGTTAAGGAGCAATAAAGAAAAAGTCACTCTGGATTCATATAAACACTCCTCAAATGAGGGTAAGCAGTCGAGAACACTCTTAGGCACGCTTCTACTCAGTGCAATTGTAACGATATTATTGGCAAGGCTTTCGCAGAGCCAATTTTTGATCCAAGTGAGTATATCTGATTTTTGGGGCGCAATCGCTATCGGCTTCGTAGCTAGTTATTACGGACCAAGTTTGCTGGACAACTGGCTGCGACAACATGAAAAGGAAAAACAAAACGGGTGATTAATGAAATCACTATAGTGACGGCCCCACTATGCGCAGCTATCAATATCCAGCAGAGTTCATCCGGCAAACGATGGAGGATTGTCATCACATTTCCGGACGTTCCGGAAGCAATCACGCAGGGCGAGACCATCGAGGAATGTATCTCCCAAGCGAGTGACGCACTGGAAGAAGCTGTTGTCGGGCGGATTCACGCCTGCGAAGAAATCCCTCTACCTTCCGCTTCACAAGCTGGTCAATACTTAATTCCTGTTCCGGCTCAAACTGCTTTCAAAGCTGCCCTTTATGAGGAGGTCCGGAGCCAGGGCATGAACAAGGTGGAGCTGGCTGCCCGACTCGGTATTGACGAGAAGGAGGTCCGGCGTCTTTGAATCTTGTTGATGAAGTACTGGAACTCTTTAGCAATACCCTAGAACGGCCCTGCCCTTCACATCGAGCGGACCATGCGCATAAACTAAAAGTACGCCTGTGGACCCAGGCCCAAAAATGCCATCTATTCATATCGATGTCGGTCTCACCCTTTCCCAGTTCCTAGGCAGTTTGCCCACGTTCATTACGGTGGTACTCGCCTGGCTTTATGCCAACAAACGGGTTGATGATCTCGGAAAGCGCATGGACGACTTAAAAAGCGGATTGAAGGAATCCATTCAATCGGAAGCGGCGCTGATCCGAGCAGAAATGCGACGTGTGGAAGAAGTGATGGACGCACGCCTCAAGCACCTCGAAGATGAGAAGTAGTTTAAGCGCAGCGTAGCCGCGATGTGTTATCGTAGCCTGAACCTAACCTGATGATTAGAGTAAGGTAACTAAACGTTATCCAAACGGCGATATGGCGCGAAAGCGCCGGATATCAGTGAAACAGCCTATTGCTGCCCTTCAAAAGGGTCTTGCAGGCGTGTCGCATCAAGAAGCCGGTCGGACAACTCTTCCATCTGCTCGCCTAATGAGACGCTCAGGCTGCAATATCATTTTCTGCATTCGACTAACCGCCCGCGGTTTTCTTAGTCTAAACACCAGCCGGATGGAATGGACCGACGCAGCGGCTGCCGAGGAGGCGCGTAAAGGGAACCACCATGCTTTTCGTGTCCTGGTCGAGCGCCATAGCCGCACTTTGTTCCGTCTTGCGTATCGTATGACTGGGAATCAACAGGACGCCGAGGACTTAGTTCAGGAAACTTTCCTTCGTGCCTACAAGCAACTCGGGCGCTTTGACAGTCGCTCCGCTTTCGCTACCTGGCTCTATCGTATTTGCGCCAATTGTTCACTGGATCTGATCCGCTCCCGCAAAAATCGTCGGGAACAGCAGCCCACCATCAAAGAAGACCAGGAATGGAGCTGGCTGGATCGCATCGCCACTTCTGCACCCTCTCCCGAGCGTTTGACCCAAAGCGGACAAATTGCCAGTATGCTCGAACCGGCCATGAACCAGTTGAGCGAGTCGGAGAGGGTCGCTTTTGTGCTGCGGCATTTTGAAGGCTGCGACATCGAGGAAATTGCTCGGACGCTGGGAGTTCAGAACAATGCGGCAAAACATAGCGTGTTCCGGGCCGTACAGAAGCTGCGGCGCGCTCTCGAACCAGCGTGGGGGAACGTGCGATGAATCACCTTTCCCCCCAACAGTTGACCGATGCCTACTATGGCGAAATTGATCCTGCTATGAGCGAACACCTCAAGCAGTGCAGCCAGTGTGCGGGAGAGTATCGGCTTTTGGAGGAATTGCTCCGTACGGTCCGCAATATGCCCGTGCCGGAGCCGGAAGCCGATTACGAGAACAGGATCTGGACGCGCTTGCTTCCCCAACTGCCGCAACGAAAGTCGCTATCGTCTGTATGGTTTCGACCCTGGATTCTGACTCCCGCTCTCCTTGCCGGGCTTGCGATTGCTTTTCTGGCGGGCATGCTGACACAACAGCATCGGCATCCCT
>JAFAZU010000476.1 GCA_019239585.1 Acidobacteriaceae bacterium | reverse complement strand
GCTCGAACAGGTAGCGCAACCAATTCCGATAGAATCTAACAGCATCCGGATGCCAAGTGTTCCTTATGTCAGGCGATTGCATAAGCGGGTTGAAATTCGCTAAAGACTGTTCGCGGCGGTCGGCTACTGCCCGCGCCCGCACGGAGGTGAATGCAGCGGTGGCATCTCCGTCGAAATAGCCTTGCGGCATAGAAGGGTACAGTTCCCTCTCCCTATTGAGGAACCGCCGGATGTCTCTTCGGTACTCGAGCAGCAAAGAGTCCGCATCATACTCCGGATGCCCTTGGAAGAAAACGAACAGATTTCTTGTTTGTCTTACGAATACGTCAACGCTTCCATTCTGCAATTGTGTCAGTATGCGATAACCGCAGGCAGATAACGCATCCTCGGGTACGTCATTCCACCTTGAGTGCGGTATCTGAAAACGGGATGGGACACCAACCGTCAAAGGGTGGTCAGACCGCTTCTCACCTTCAAAGACCCCGAAGAGTTTATCGCCGAACCGACGTCGTTCGATGCCGTGCGTCCGCAGCACTGCGGCGTGCGCGGCCAAGCAGCTCCAAACGGATGAATAGGCGTTGTGCTCCGCCCAGTCGATCAAGTTTGCCAGACTCGCCCAGTATGGTTCCTCTGTTAACTTTCGCGCCACTGGCTCCGCTCCGGTGACAACAAGGCCGTCGAGACGATTGTCCCAAAGCTCGTTGAGGCTCAAATACGAGCTATCGATCCGGCATCTGGCCTTCTCTGAGCGAGGAATTTCCGGTATTGCGAAGAGCGATAAACGAACGGCGATGCCCTCAGCCGATTCCGCTTCGCATAGTAATGCTCGGAACTGGCGTTCCGTGGCCTCCAGCGCCGAGTCCGGCATGTTGTTGATCAGGCCGATGTGAATGCACTTGGCGCTCGCTGCCCAGTGGTTTGTTGCTTCTCTCATAGGCGCACCCGGCCAGTTTGAAGGCGCTCGTACAGATCCGTGTCGAGTGGAACAAATATGCTGCGAGTCCGGTCATTGAAATAGATGAGGTCGTGTGTTGCGGTCGGATCGAATCCATCCCGCAACAAGCTATGTTTGGTGTGCTTGAAGGTTCCTGTCATCTCTAGCTGGCTGCGTACCCGCAAAAACAACGGATGCGCATACTCAGGAAGGTGTTTACACAGGTGGGCTCGGAAGTTCGCCAGATCCAGATCCTCACTGGATGCGACCGTGGCCATGCCCGCCCGTCCATCGGCGCCTGGAACAGCAACACCATAGACCGCAGCCTGCTGAAGGCCGGGAAACTTGCAAATCGCCTCGGATACCTCGGTAGTCGAAACATTTTCACCCTTCCAACGAAAGGTGTCGCCAATGCGATCGACAAAGTAAAAATAGCCCTGTTCGTCTCTTCGCATCAGGTCGCCGGTTCGAAACCAGGCGTCACCTCGCTCGAACACATTGCGTAATATCTTTTTCTCGGATTCACCGCTGTTTGTATAGCCTTCGAACCGGTTGCCAGGGTTGGAGGAATCCTCAAAAATGCGGCCAATGGCTTCCCCGGTTTCGTGCGGCGCTGTACGAATGCAGAAGCCCTGTTCATTTCGAACAGGCTCTTCCTTGTCGACATCAAAACGCACCAGCGCTGCGGGAAATCGATGGGCGAGGTAGGAAGGAATCCTGCCGATAGAGCCCGGCTTGCCTTCGACGTTGAACAGCGAAACATTGCCTTCTGTTGCCGCGTAGAACTCCAGGATTCGCGGAATGCGAAAGCGGCTCTTGAAACTGTTCCAGATGTCAGGCCTTAACCCGTTACCGCAGCACATTCTGATTTGGTGCTGCGTCTCAGCCGGGCTCTCCGCAGTGTGCAACAGGTAGCGGCACAACTCACCGATATATTGAAACAACGTGCAGTTCCACTCGGCTATGTCTTTCCAGAATTGGCTTGCCGAGAAGTTTTCACGAATCACCACCGAGCCGCCCGCAACTAGAACTGCGCCTGTCGCCACAATGCCGCCTACGCTGTGATACATCGGAAGGCAGTTGTACAAGCGATCGCTCGGTCCTGTTTCCATCATTCCCGCGAACCAGTGGCTCCATTGCATCAACCGGGCGTGGCTGACGTTTGCGGCTTTTGGGAGTCCAGTGGTCCCGGAGGTGTAGATGTAAAGAGCGCGGTCGTGGATGGTTACCGGCCGACGCTCGGCAGGAGAAAGTCTTTCGCTCGGGCACTGCTCAACCGCAAGGTCAAAGCGATCAAATCCGGAGCGACTGACGCCGTGGACCCAGATCCTTGGCGTGCAGGCAAAGTGCGACAGCGAAGTATTCAATCGATCGACGAGTTCCGCCCCTACAATCAGGTGCTTCGGCGCGACGATGTTGATACTATGAGCGAGGGAAGGCCCAGTGAGATTGGTATTCACCAGCGCCACCGTGCAGCCCGCCCGGGTAATGCCGAGCCAGATCGCCAAGTATTCCGGGCAGTTTGGCATCAGAAGACAAACGGTGTCTCCCTTGGCGAGACCCTGCTGCAGAGCCCAGCGGGTACATTGGTTTGAGCGCTCAGCGAGCGCCCGATACGTCATGGACTCGCCGTTTGCCAGAAGAGCCGGCGCCTGACCGGATGCCTCGGCCCACTCTTCAATGACGGACGAAAGCAGCCGCTCTCGATTTTTTGCAATCGCCCCAGTTAATTGGAGCGCACGCACCCATGACTTGGCGGGCGAATGATCAACGGGCATTGTCGTTGGTACGGTGTGGCGCTGCATCAAACTTACTGCTTTCATTGCAACTGCTCCCTTAGGCGGTCGTACCGGCGTCCACAGTAAGGACCGTGCCGGTAATACTTTTGGCTCCGTCCCCGAGCAGAAACTCGACGGCATCAGCCACATCCTCTACAGCGGGAAAGCGGTGCAGCGCGCTCCGGCGCACGATCTTTTGCCGGAGCTCCTTATCCATGTTCTTAGTCATCTCCGTGTCCATAAATCCCGGAGCAACGGCGTTCGCATTAATCCCTAACTTTCCGACCTCACGCGCCAAAGATCGCGTAAACCCGACCATAGACGACTTAGTCGCGGCATACACCGAGAGGCCGCTGTATCCAGTGAACGCGGTAATAGAAGCGACGTTTACGATGCGCCCGCCCCCGTCGGACATCATTCGGCGGACCACATACTTTGTTAAAAGGATAGGCGATAGAGTGTTCAAGCGAATTAAGTTCTCTATCTGCGAGTTGGGCATTACAGCTAATGCGCCATCTGTCCCCAGCGCCGCATTGTTTACCAATCCGTAAATTGGCCCGAACTCCTTGTAGAGATTCCTGACCAATTCCGGTATTCCCTCAACGTTACTAAGGTCGAAGGACACGAAACAAAGCGACCCTGGCCGGGAGTTTTCCCCTTGCTCAATAGTTCTCGCCAGCTCTTCACTCTTTGCTCGTGCTATCGCAATGGCCCGATAGCCTGCATGAGCGAGCCGACGGGCAATGGCCAAACCAAGTCCCCGGCTTCCACCGGTCACAATCACATTACGCATCGTGCCGAGACAGTTTTCCGGTAGCTGCAACTCCCACTGAATTTACGTAACGGATAATCACCGGGATTTTGTGATGAGCAAGACTTTGCTGGCAGATCTCAAGAATTTCACTTTTGATTACCTGGCTCTGCTGCTCAGCCAACGAAGCGTCCTTCAGCATGATGTCAGCCGAAACCAGCGAACCTGTGATCGGATTTCTTCTCGGCCTCACCACGGACATTCTGACAGCCGGATGCCGGTTGATTACTGCCTCGACTTCTTCCGGATATACTTTTAGTCCGCCTACATTAATTACGCCGTTTCTGCGGCCAAGAAAGTAGTAACGATCTCCGCGCAATTCTACGATGTCGCCAGTATCGACAAAGCCGTCACCGTTAACAAGCGCGCCATTTCTACTATCCAGATAATGGGATGCAGTCCGGTTGGAGCGGATCCGAAGCGAATCGTTGCAGACTTTTATCTCCACACTGGTATCGTGATTCAATATAGCTGCCGGGAAGCCTGCCAGACCATCATTGACCTCAAATCCAACGCCCGCCTCAGTAGAAGCAAAGGCATGCCCCACCGCCGCTTTCGGATAAAAGGAACGCAGCGCGTTTAGGATCGCCTGATCAACGATCTCTCCAGATAGGCGGATGTAGGACGGGTCTATCCGGTGAGCCTCCGGACTCATCAGGGCACGCCGCCATTGGGATGGCGTGCCGGAAAGATGTGTGACTCCCTGTTTACTGAGCCGTATCAGGTGTTCGCCTGTCGTCTCGGTATCGCCCGAGAGCACAAGCGATCCGCCGCCCAGTGCAGCGCGTAGAAACACCTGGAGACCGCCATAGCGGCGAATATCATAAAAGGTTCCCCATACAAGCTTTTCCCCAGGGCTTGTAGCGAGTTTGATTGGCGCCACGAGACTGGTCAGGTTGTGAACGATCATCTTGGGCGCTCCCGTAGTGCCGGAGCTGAGAAGCACCCACTCTGTCGGACGACGGTCTATATGTACATCGTCAACTGGCCGGATTGTAGAACCGCAGCGGACTTGAGAGAGTCCGGTCAGCGAATAGTACTTAGGTAATTCATAATCCGACACCACCGTATCGATGCTGCCCTTCCCGATTAAAGAAGGAAAATGTTCCGGAGTCGTTTCAGGCGGGCAAATCACAATCCGGCTGGCTATTCCGTCAAGTTCGATAAGAGCCAATGCAGCGGCGAGCTGGTCGTTTGTGGTAAGCAAAATCGACCGGCCCGACAACTCACCAGCATGATTGCAGCCGAGGCTTGAACCGTGCAGCAGAGTCTTGATCGCAACGCTCGAAGTTGCGCCGCACAGAACACGGCAGCGTAAACAACCGGCGCTAATCAGCGCATCCCTGATGGACGCAATGGGGCTTGCCAGCGCGTTCATACAGCTGGATAAATTCCCCGAGGGTAACGGGTGGGACGGTGATATCTGAGTCAGTGAATGGGTCAACATCTAAAATGTCCTCCAGTTTGGTAACGAGGATGGCAAGACCGAGAGAATCAAGTCCGGAATCCAGCAAAACCAAGTCATCCGTAAGCGGACGGCCTGGTTTGTTGGAACTTCGGCGCACCTCGTCGAATTGCGAAATGACAGTTTCCTTAATTGACATTCTGTAAGCACCTTAACCGGGCTACGCTGCCAATGCCATGGACGATCGACCGGTAAAGATGCTCTCGATCAGCGCCCGGAGCAAGTGAACTCCCTCATAAAGGGACCTCTCTGACTCATGCGAGTCACTGGCACGCGCCATCTCCGCCTGTAGCGCGTGGAAAAGCCCTTCAGAATGGGCAATGTCGCACACGCCGTGGACTTGCGTATATTCATTCTCGAAGGATCCTTGCCGCATGGCCAACTCCTCTAAGTACGCCATGAAGCGCTGGATCCAACTTTCGAAGAAGGCCATGGTAACGAGAATCGGAACCGGAGAAAGGCGTCCAATAAACAGCCGAACCCCGTTCAAATCGGGCGCTACCGCTATGGCATCCGTATCGGTCGGCAGGGCATCAGCGGCCACCACAAATCGTCGCAGCATGGCTGGATGAGAGTCACGCACTTCTTCAAGAAGGTTGTCCGTGATGATGGATCGAGCTTCCTCCGACCGTGCCGCCAGATAAGCTCCAGTCATCCAGTAGATAAAGTTCCCTTCCAGCACAGCCGTATAGCGGGCGATGATCCCGCGTCTTTCGCTGGGGGAAAGATTTGCAGCGTCTGGGAGTGACGCTAGCAGACTGTTAGTTACGCCCTCCAGATACGCTTTGATTGAGTCTGTTTGAGCTCTGCTTGGAGCTACGGAAACGGAAGTTGTACAGTTCATGAAATAAATTAACCTCGCTGGATTTGATGTTGTAAGTTAGACATTTTTTGGGTTCCGGTTAACAAATAGACTGTTCGCCAGGCCCATTTGAGAAGACAGGCATTCTGAGTAGCAGAAAAGGATTTGCTTTAGGCAATAAATCCTGGAATACTCACGAAATCCAGGCATGAAACAAAGCTGGTTTTATGATCCATGCCCGGTTGACAGTGCATAGCAATCTTTTGCCGCCTCGGTTTGAGCAAGATGGATCTCGTGAGTAGCAGTGAGCAGAGCGGCTTTTGCCGATAAGCACCTATGAAGGAGATCCACCCACGGGGCAATCAGCGGCTCTATCTTGGCAAATTCGAAACGGCAGAGAAGACGAACGTACTCGGAATCAGAGAGTGGCACCTGGAGCATCCAATCTCCATTGGCTGATTTGCACAGATGCTCTTGATAGTTACGGCCGGCAAGCTGCAGTTCGACTTCGCTGAATCCAAGCTCGCCGGCAATGGTACGGAGTGTGTGCCAACATTCATCAACTGTGTTCACGGAGTTAAAGAGCTGCTCATACTGGCGCAACGAAAATTGTGTTTTCACCATCGATCCAATCACATTGCGACGGACCAGCCGCGCAGCAATTCCAAATTCCTGATAACCCAGTTGATAAATGCCAATCCAGACCATGATGCAGAACGCTCCAATGATCAGCAAGCGTATCTGGTTAGGAGCAGTGCTTTGCAGAATCGAGAACACGGCGCCTACACAGCTGGCTCCGTAGAGAAGCAGCGTCACGTGGCGCGGCGCAAGGCCGCGATCGAGCAGGCGATGGTGAATGTGACCTCGATCTGCCCGGAAGATGGGCTCACAACGAAGAAATCGGCGCGCAATCGAGAGCGACGTATCAAGCAGCGGGATGGCCATCGCCATGATGGGCGCCGTAATGCTGAGCGCCGTCACGGATTTCTGACTCCAGATCACTCCATAACAGGCCAGCATGAAACCTACCCAAAGGCTTCCGCCGTCGCCCAGGAAAATCGATGCCGGGTTGAAGTTAAACCGCAAAAACCCTAGTAATGCTCCTACCAGCGGCGCGGTAGCAATCGCCAGCCCCATATCGCCGCGAATAAGTCCGCCCGCCAAAGTGGCGGCTGAGGCAATAAGCCCGACTCCGGCGGCCAATCCGTCCAGGCCATCAATCAAGTTGAAAGCGTTTGTGCATCCGACAAGCCAAACGATTGTGATGATAAATGCTAAAAACTGTCCATATGGGTGTCCCCCCAAATTCTGGATACGAATACCGCCGAGGTATACGAGACTAGCCGCGATAACTTCTCCAGCCAGCTTGTGCCACGGTTTCAGACCGATGACATCATCCAGCAAGCCCATTGCAAGGACCAGCACGGCTGAGGGCAACAGAATCCAGAGGAGCGGCAAAGGTGGTTGCCCAGTGAACACAAAGTTTGCGCCCAGGCAAAGTAGCGCTCCCAAGGAGCAGATATAGGCAAGCACAATCGGAGCGCCGCCGATACGCACCATGGGAATTTTGTGCATTTTGCGAAAGCCGTCCGGCTGATCGACCCAATTCCGCCAGAGAGCGAATCTCCGGAAAGCGGGAGTAAACAGGGCCGATAGAAGAAAAGAGCAAAAAACGAGAGAAATAAGCAGAAGAACTTTAACATTCATGGCTGGTCCATCGAGAGAGAAGACACTTAAGTTCAGTGGAAAGCGTTGGAAAGCACGCGCCAGCGCCGAAGAAATCTTTTGGGAGGATCAATAACCGGGCGCCACACTCCCACCATGTTGCAAACGGCTTCAGAAAATGGGATGTTATCTCCCACATGGAATCTGGGTATCTCAAATTGATAAGAGGTGTTCAATATCCGGGCTGCTACCGTAGTGGCAGCAATTTCATAGCCGCACTTAGAGAGTATCTTCCCTTCCCGCCCATCGAATTGGCCTACAGGATAAGCAAATGAAGTAACAGGCGAGCCTAGCCAGGCTTCTAACTGACGCTTTGATTCCCCAATCTCATAGCAAAGCTCAGCATCGTCGAGATTGACGGTAATTACATGATTTACGGTGTGGGAGCCGATACCCACTTCCGGATACTTTGCTATCTCTTTCAGTTCGGACACGGTCATGGCGTCCCGAACACCAGTCTTTATCAGATCGTTGCGAGACGGGCCGGAACCATCACGGTGCAGCCAAGGGAAGAGCCCATCTTCCGCAATGATCCCCGGAGAGACAAAGATTGTGACGGAAACTTTTTCCTGCCGCACAACCGGCACGACAGAGGTAAGAAGTTCTTTGAATCCATCGTCAAAAGATAACCAGACAGCGCCCTTTGGCGGCAGCAAACGGCCATGCACGATATCGATTAATTGCCTAATGCTGATGAATACATAGCCTTGTCTTTTCAGCCATCGCACACACTTGGTAAACAGCCTTTTATTTGGATTGTGAAAGTAGATCGAAGTTACAGCATGGCTATTTAAAGCATTCTTCTTAGCCGTCCGGGTGCGCCCGGAGATTACGATCAAGGAGGCAAATAAACCACAGAGCAAATTTCGCAAAATCATGGAGAGCCGTAGGTGAAATAAAGATGGAAAATTTAGAGCATTTCTTTTGCCATTGATGCAATCAGAGAAAAAGGAGGACAAGACGCCGGAGTATGGCCGGAAATCTAAATGAGATAAGCAGATTCGCTGACCGGCAGCGCCAATCTCCGTCGCTCGTGCGGGCTGGTCAAGAACGGCTATCATCTTATCGGCGAAACTCCGTTCATCGCCCGGCTTAGCCATGTATGCGTTCACGTTATCGGTCAGCAGATCGACACAATCACCTATTTCGGAGGTGACAATAGGTCGCCCGGATGCAAGGTATTCGCTCATTTTGTTGGGCAGCCGGGTCACAGAGCGATCATCGTTCCGAAGCGGCATCAGGAGAGCAATCGCCGACCGATATAACGCCCCTAAAGCAGACACATCGACGTAGCCCATTAAAGTAAAATCCTGAGAAGAAATCCCCTGCGCGGCAGCGTACTCAATGATGGAGGGAATTATCCCGTCATTAGCCCCAACCAGAAGACGAAGCCGGCACTGATAGCCGCTCAGGCGTACTAGCTGGAAGGCGCGAATCACAAAAAAAATGTCATTGGTCCACGTCCCGCAATACAGGAACTCGGAAATAACAGAGGTGTCCAAATCCGTGCATTGAGAAGCCGACAGAAATGGCGCGGGGTCGATTAGAGCTGGTATCCGAAGAACCCGTACATCAAGACCATACGTCGTACATCGTTCGCGAACACGTTTCTCAATGGCTTTCGATATGACCAGAGCGCCGGCTGCCGATTGGAACATAGCTTTTTTGTGAAGCCAATTCGTGAAGCGGTTAGAACAAGGATCACCGGGCAGCCATTCGCAGAGTTCTTGAACAATGGGAATCCCTAAACATCGGGAAAGCAATCCAACATAGAGGACCAGCGGGCCCTCCATCAAATAAAGATAAATGACCGTTGAGCGACGGAAAGGCCATAGCCTAACCAGCCGGAGCGTGAGTTCCGCTACGGCCCACAGATAGACCAGGAAGCGGAGAAATTTGTTGCTGGGCCGTCGGGTCGTCGTCGTGTATTGAAAAGGAATTCCTTCATGAGTGCCTGTTCTATCGGTGTTCACGGCGATGGGACTCGGACCGCAGTGCAGAAGACGGAACGGAACGCCAGCCTGTTGCAGAGCGCGACCAATCAAGGTAATCCGGGCAGCGGTTGCCGTGCCGTGCGGGAATCCGTGCCCGCCACAGATGCAAACAACCTGGTATTCAGGAAAGCGCGAAGCGGAAGAGACCATTAGTAGATGCAGTTCTCCAGGACAGAAAGGATTTATGGAAAAGCAAGAAGTAATTACTTAGACTGCGACCAGCCTTGAAACAAGCTGGCCATTCGCGATGACATCGTTGTATGTATTCATGACCTGAGATAAAACCCGCTGCGGAGCGTGTCTCTCCAGGGCCTCGTTTCTTGCAGCACGGCTTAAGCGCATCGCGAGTTCATCGTTCCGAAAAACATTCATAACGGAATCGGCAAGAACCTGTGCATCACCTTTCGGGACTAAAAGTCCTGTTCGGCGGTGTTCGATGAGACTCGGGATGCCGCCTGCATAGGTCGCGACACAAGGCACGCCAACCTGCATTGCCTCACACAGGCTATTCGGGCTGTTTTCGACGTAAGATGTGATGGTAAACACATGCGTGCGGCATAGCTCAGTAGCCAAGCTAGGGGCGTCCAAGTATCCAAGCACTTCCACATTTTTTTGTAATTCGCTGTCACAAATTGTGCGGTACAGAAAGCGGTCATATCCGCGCCTTGTGTTAACGTGATCCACAAGCCGAAGCTTCACATCAGGAAATTGGCGACGCACAATGAGCATTGCTTTCAGGAGCAACTCAGTGCCGCGATAGGGTGCGCGGCCAAATTTTGTAAATAGAATCGTCCGTCGTTGACACTCCTGCAGATTCCATCGGTTCTGCATGAAAACCGACCGGAGCAGTTCGCCCGTGTGGTAATAGCTGGCACTCGGATTTACGCTTTTGAGGTGAGCTCGGTCCCAGTCCGTGCGGCCCATAAATGACTTAGCTCCACTCAGGATTTCGTGTTCGTGCCGAGCTGCGCGAGCATAGTCAAGATAAAGCCAGATTAACCCGCGACGAGTTGCTAATTCCAGCAATCGGTTGGCTTTCCAGATAGCGCCTGCTGAAAGAGAACCGAAGAAAGCGTCTCGGCAAGCGCCAAGTAAACCCTGTATCGAGATGACGCAGGGTGCCTGAATTAGCTTGCGTGCGGCAAGAAGCCCATAGAACCGCTCTGTACCGTGGATATGAACGATATCCGCCGCTCTTTCACGAACAAGAGCCGCGCAGGCGCTTAAGTCTCCTGGACGACAATCAAAGAAGATTCCAGGCCGCTTGGGTTGCCCAATGACAAAATACCTTACGCAATCATCCGTGAATTGATCGTCTTTAGCGCCGGGATATGCCGTTGCAATTTCAACTTCCGTATCGGGAGACTCCACGAGATGATCAAGCAAGCTGGGCATCCAGTGTCCAGTGCCGGAGGCAACCGGCTTGCCGAGACGTTTGTTCACCGCCGGCATCGGATCGTTTGTAAACCAAAGTATGCGCATAGCTTTGGATTTAGTTCATGGCTCCAATAAAACGTTGAGAACGAGGCCAAGGCGACCTGTAAATGCACGCTCCCGTGCATAACAACAGGCAATAAGATTCGGGATTTTCTCCCGGGTACGAGGAGGAAAACATTCGTATAGCAAATAAGAGAACGACACCGGCCGATGCAATCTGCCAATCTTCGATATCATTGCTGAACAAGTATAGAGACGGAATAACTTGTACAGCGATATAGCCTATAAGTAGAGGCAAGCCGCCGTAGAAAAGCAGAGTGAGGTACCCTATGTCCGTACCGCCCTTCCATAACAATCCATCCCAATCCCATTTGGCAAATGATCCTCTACCGAGTAATAGCTCTTCAACTCTCACGCTTTGAGCAAAGGAGCGTACTTGTCCCGTTCTTGTATCTTCATCTAGCCTCGAGTAAAAGGACCTGGCAATATTGTTAAATATCTCGTAACCTTTCGAGTCTCGTAGAAAAGTAGCGACAAATAAACACACCCAGACAGCCAAGAACGCCCAAAGCAACCAAGTCATTGCTTGTGGCACGCGTCGCTTACGCTGGATGTAGGCGTAGACAATCATTAGAGCGAAGATCATGACGAAGTTAAGGCGTGTTTGGACGAAAGTGCTCCCCACTACATAGACAAGCATCGGACCGAACCGGAGATGTCGGAACCAAGAATTTTGTGGGTAGGGTTTTAAGACAATCCAGGCTGCAGGCCAGAATAAAATGTTCAGGTAGCCTGTTATTGTGATAACTGCCTCGTAACGTGTGAAAGTATGCAAGTTAAAAAGGCCAATTGCGACTAGACAGCACAGCAAAACTGACTCTATTGCAATTACTTTTTCGAGAACACGCCAGTTATTTTTGTTCGCTCCGATGAATACAAGAACAAAAAACAGGAATGGGACCGGACCGGTAGAGTCCACAAGTTTGGACGAGTACAAGTCAGCAACCGTATAACCTTTTGCTGCCATGAGCAGAGCAGCTGCAATTAAGAACCAAAACCGTATCAGATAGGTGCGATCAATGGTCCGGAAATTAGTTGAAATTATGGCGATCAACCCGGCTGAAAAAGCAAGAGCGAGCTGTATTGCATATGCAGTGTAATATAAGGGTGTTTTTTGAACTTCCACTAAGAAGAAATTTGGATTAGACCCTGCCTGAGCTTTAAGAGACGATTGATAACTGATCACCTGAACCAGAGCTGTTGCTATTGAAACGATCAAAAGCGCTAGAGCAAAGCGATTCGGAGCCAGTGAGAGTTGAAGCGATTTTATGGCTTCGACACGACTGATAGCAGGATGGGGTTGGGATGTAGTCATGCCAGAGCGAACTCCGGAGATGCTGAAGCATTGGGGAGCTTCTTCCGCAAAAGCCAAGTCATGAAGAGGGCGCTGGCAATGCTTTGAAAAACAGTCATTATGACGTACGCGCTCGCCAGTCCGGCAGCGCCTTTCGTGGCGAGCGCATGAGCCGCAATGATCAGTGTTCCGCCATTCAGCAGCGCGAGAAGAATGGCGGGGATTGTCGCATTGAGTGACCAAAGGGCATGACCAACTGGAATGTTGCACGCTGAAAGGACGGCAGCTATGCTGATCAGTGTAAGAGCGGGAGCGCCGTGATGGAATGAGGCCCCGTAAAGGTTCATGATCCAAGGCGAACAGAGGGCAACTGGAACAGCCGCGATGATGGCTGGCGCTGGAATGAGCAGAAACATGATGCCCAGCAATTTTTTATATTTGGCCATGTTCCCTTCCGTTCGCAGGTTCGAAAGCATGGGCAGGCCGATGCTGGAGACGGCCAGAGGAAAGAAGAGGATGAGCGTCTGCCACGTATAAACTGCGCTAAAGATGCCGGACTCCGCGTAACCGCTCCGGCGAACGAGCAGCACATTGCTCCACCAGGCAGCGGGAGTAAACACGGAAGTGGTGAGAAGAACAGGAATTGTAAAGCGCCATAGAACTCTAAAATCTTGCCGGCTAAAGCAGTACGAGATAGGAACCCCTTTGGCGAAAGCTCGGCGCCGCACCATGATTTGGTAAAACAGGGCGGTCAACGCACTCACAATGATGTAACCAACCAACGCGCCGTTCAGTCCCCAAAAGGCAGCGCCCATCGTCACGAAGACGAGCACCGACACGCCACGAGCAAAGTTACCTATGGCAAGCGAGCGAAACGCCTCAAAGCCGCTCAAGGCTCCCATTTGAGAGCCGTTTATCGCTGCAAAAAGCATGGAGACAGCTCCAAGAGTTAGTGCCCTCTCGACCCCTCGTCCATGTAGGACATCACGACTCAACCACGGAGCAAGCAAGCACACGATCATAGCGATCAAAGCGCCAACTGCCAGAGAGGTAGCCGTCGACAGACCGATAATTGTGCCAGCGCGGCGCGGCGCGGCGTCCCGGTACTCGGCGACGTATCGGGTTGCGGTCATGCTCAAGCCCGAGGTGAACAAAGCCGTACAAAGATTGATTGTGGACAGCACAATTCCCAGCTGCCCGTAGTCGACGGAATTAAGAAGCCGCGCACAGGCAATGTTGCTCACCATGGTAAAGCCGCTTTGAAACCCAGCTCCGACGAGAGACCAGGCAGCTCCGCTGGCGATCCGTTGTTGAACGGAGCGGTCCAGCACGCTTCGCCAACTCGCCGGAATGCGTTGGGTAACACCGAGCTGATCAGCCGTAAATCGAACGGCATATAAGGCTCGGTCCATCAAAGTGTTTTGCATCAAATCCCGTGGAAGAAGGAAAACGGAATCGCTATTCAGTCGTGCTAAATGGCCAGAACTGCGGCGCTCTCGCTTGCTGACTTGCCGGAACGTTCCGGGGTTTGTGAAAGCGTTGAGCGAAGAGTGAAAAATTTCTGCAGCACCGCCGCGCATCGCGAAGCGGTCGTACCATCCCAGAAGTCCGGAATGCGGCCCGATTTTGGATGCTCCTGTATTTCGTGCCAGGCAGCGAGAATCGTGCTTTTGTGGGTACCGGCAAGAATATTCGTGCCTTGCTCGATGGTGATCGGGCGCTCTGTATTGTTTCGCAGAGTAATACAGGGAATTCTAAGAGCTGTGGTTTCCTCCTGCACGCCTCCAGAGTCGGTAAGCACAACCGCGCTGTTCGACATCAAACAAAGGAAGTCCACATAGCCCAGGGGATCCAATAGCACAACCCGGTCTGACATTCTGGGGTAACCTGCCAGTTGAGCTTGTGTTCTTGGATGAACCGGGAAAAATAGCGGCAGGGATTGCGAGATTTCGATGATCGCATCGAGAATCTCATTAAGTTGTTCAGAATGGTCGACATTAGCCGGCCGGTGCAGAGTGACCAATCCAAATGATCGCGGTGCCGCGCCTAACCGGCGCATAATATTGGATTGCTGCGCGGCATCTAAGCTGCGGTGCAGAGAATCGATCATGAGATTGCCAACTAGATGAATACGATCGGCGGAGACGCCTTCCCTAAGAAGGTTCTGCCTGCCGCTTTCCTCTGTCACAAGAAGAATGTCGGAAACGGCATCCGTAATTATGCGGTTGATCTCCTCGGGCATGCTCCGGTCAAAGCTCCGCAACCCGGCTTCCACGTGAACCACGGGAATCTGCAACTTGGAGGCAACGACGGCGGCGGCCATGGTCGAGTTGACATCGCCTACAACGATTACGCAGTCAGGGCGTTCGGCTGTCAGCACTGGCTCAAACCGCTTCATGATTTCAGCCGTCTGCTGCGCATGTGATCCAGATCCGACGCCGAGAAAGTAGTCCGGCTCCGGCAGGTTCAGGTCCTGGAAGAAACAAGCGGATAGTTTGCTGTCATAGTGCTGGCCAGTATGCACAAATACGCTCTCAAATGATCCGTAGTGGCGAAGCTCCTCCAGCAGCGGCGCGACTTTCATGAAGTTGGGACGAGCTCCCGCCACGAATATTAATTTGTGCTTTATCATGGACATGTTTAGAACGAGTTGTATGGGGTTAGAAGATCAAACGAGAGGTACGAGTGAGTTGGAGGTGATGAGAGTTGCTGGTGAGTACGAGGTTAGCGTGCCGCGTCTTTCACCGATTTCAGCAGTGGGTGCTTGATAGCCCCATGCGGCATGTAATCAGCCGACAATTCCCAGATCATGAGGCCGCCGAGCCGATTGTTCTTTGCGTAGCGCACCTTTTCAGCTAAAGAGATCTCATCATCATAGGTAACAAAGCTGTCCTTAGCGGACCCAGGCCGGTCGACGCTCAGATAGGGAACATTGCCCGCTGACTGATCGCGCCGCTTATAAGCAGCCTGCCACAACAAAGGGTTAGAGATCAGATCCCTAAAGTTGCAGAGCCGCATCGTTGGCGCGCTCTTCCACTCTTGTCCCGGACCAGTTACCCCGCCCGTCGGGGTTCCCGCCCCACCCTCCCATAAATAGCCATAGAATGGAAGGCCCAAGCCCAGTTTGGCGGCGGGAATGCTGCTCGTAAACTGTCTAATTCTCCAGTCCACCGATCGCCGCCTGAGGTGTGGGCCTCGGTAGAGGGCTGCATTGTGCCAAGAGAATCCGTCTCCAGGAGAGCACTCGTCATAAGTCATTACATTGATCTGGTCAAAGTCGTTTTGCACCTTAGCCAGGTACCAAGTCGATTCCCAGAATGCGCCAGTTAGCAGCCCCCTCGGATTTCGCGCATTGAGGCGGGACCGCAAGGCTCCAACCAGATTCATAAATTGCTGAGGATCTACACCCGATTCCCAATCGAGGTCCACACCATCGTATCCATAAGCGTCCATAAGCTCGATAATGTTAGAAACAAAGGTGCCGAGGTGTTCCGGTCTGGCTGCGCACGTGTAGGTATTGGCAGCTCTAAACTGACCCATGCAGAGAAGAACCTTGACGTTATGACGATGCGCGGTTCTGACCAGTTCGCCAGCATAATCGCGAACATATTGTAAAGATTTCTCTTCAAATGTGCCGTCCGCATTGGGGGTCGGGCCACAATGGATTACGTGCGTGAGAGCGGAAAATTCAATATCCTTCACCGGCAATCCGCCCCAAACTGACGGGCTGTACCAGTAACCGGTGACCCAACCGATTTTGCGCTCGTTAACTCCGCGAAAACCGACCGTAAAAAACGCAACTACGACCAGCAGTAAGGTAGTCACGCCAAGCCAGAAAGATGCAGATCTCTTCAGGATTCCCCACGACAACACTCGACGGATAGAATCAAGCATAAATTTATCCGGAACAATAATGTAAAGCCCTCCTCAGGACGGATCGATGTACTGTTAACTGTAAGCGGTATATCGTGAATCCCTCGCCTGGCATCCAAGGGCAGAAAAACACTCCAATGTAATCTAAATCATTAATATTTGTAATGGTACATTGCATGTGCTTATAAATATCGCTAATATTGCCTCTGTTATCAGCTAAATTTATTTGCTGCTCTTATCATTTGTAGGCAGTTTTGGAGTGGAGGAGTACCCACTGTAATCTGCTTGCGGGCGATAGCAGGATAAGTGTGGCTAGATTACGGATTTCAAAAATAGGGAAAGCAATTGAAGTTTTTAGTTCTGTTAGCGTTACTGACCTCGTGTATGTACGGGCAGTGGATAACCGGATACTACAGTGCCAACAACGGAGTCGAGCCGGTGAGCGCCATTCCGTGGAGCAAATATACCCATTTGATTCATTTCGCGGCCTCTGCCGGGGTCGGCACCAACGGCCAAGGCAACGGTACCGTGAACATGCAATATTTGGTGCAGCCCGAAATCAACCAGTTGATTACTTCTCGTCCCGCCGGTAAAAAGGTCATTGTCGAATTGGCCGATAACGGCAGTTATCTGATGGCCTTTGCCCAAAACACAGCGCCAGGTATGATCAACACCTTTGTCAATAATATCGTAAGCTTTGTCATCAGCAACGGCTACGACGGAGTGGATATTGATTGGGAAGCGAACATCAACACGGCGCAATACCAAAATCTCATTACACTACTGAGAACCGCCATGCCCAGTAAGATAATCACGGTCGCAGCTGGCGACTGGGGCGGCATGCCCACTGCCATTGCGGGCATCAGCCAGGATCTCGATCAAGTCAATGTGATGTGCTACGACATGGATAATGACAGAACGCCGAGCTGGTACAACGATGCGCTGTTGCAGGCGGGAGATTACTCCGAGCGGGCCTGCGACGCACGTGTTAGCCATGTTACGGCCGCGGGCACGCCGGCCGCTAAGATCGGGGTGGGCATCCCCTTTTACGGGCGCAGAAATATCGGAGTGACACAGCCCGGAGTGGCCGGAAACTTTCCTCAATTCACTGTGTTTTACCGCAACCTGGTCAGCGATCCCGCCCGTTGGCAAGGCGCCTTTATGCAGTATGACACCGTTCATAAAGCCGACTATCTCAGCGTGACCACTTTGAATGAATTCGTTTCTTATAACGGCACAAGGTCCATCGGCGATATCGTGTCCTGGGCGAAGGCGCAGGGCTTTGGCGGCTTCATGACCTTTACGGTGGAATACGAGTATTTGGCAGGTCAAACCGGGGACGCCAGGTATCCTTTGTCGACGGTATTGTACAGCGATGTGTTCGGAGCGAGTCAGCTTGCGCCGGATCCGGGCCCGATTCTTTCCGCTGGATCTCCCTCTGGAACTCTCAACGCCTCTACTTCGGCCACTCTTTCGCTGACTACCAACGTGAATGCTACCTGCGCTTACGCCACGACGGCCGGAATTGATTACCCAGCTATGCCGAACACATTTACAACCACGGGCGGCACAGCACATTCGACCACGGTCACTAACCTGCAACCCGGAAACAGCTACAGCTACTACGTCAAGTGCGCAGACCAGGCTGGCGTCAACAATCCCACTGATTATGTTATTTCTTTTGCTATTGCTGCGGCCGGACCCGCTGCGCAGGTGACTCCTGCTGTCGGCTTCGGCATGAGCGCTAGCTTTCTTCTCCAAGTCAGCGATGCTAGAGGCTATGCCGCTCTGCAACAAGCCTCTTTGATGATCAGCAACGGCAGCGTGGCACATGCGTGTTATATCGACTATTGGGCGCCTTCGCGGACGCTCTATCTGTGGAACGATGCCGGGACGGGTGCCACATCGGCGGTTTTGGGAAGCGCCACAGTGCTTTCCAACAGCCAATGTTCGGTCGATGCGCTTGCCGCCACGGTCACGGGAGCAGACACAACACTGACGCTGTACCTTCCCGTGTCGTTTACATGGAGCTATACGGGCGGTAAAACGCTTTTTACTTTCGCTGCTGACTCCGCGCTGGCCAGCGGGTGGAAGCAAAGTGGAAGCTGGATCGTGGAATAGCATTTAACTGCAAAATTCGTTGTTTAAGAAGGAGCTCGCTGCTAGGGAAACAACCTGGCGGCGAGCTCCTTTCGCTTGTCGGACGAAGATCAACTGATTGGACGCGCCTGCCACAAGGATTTCAGGACATCATAGGCGAACACCGGCAGGGCAGCCTGCCGCCGGAGCCGGCCGGGTTGCGACAGCAGACGATACAGCCATTCGGCACCGAGGGCGCGAAAAGCAGCGGGAGCGCGTTTGGCCGATCCGCTAACCACGTCCAGACTTCCTCCAATACCCATGCAGAAGGAGACGCTCAGCTCAGGCAGATGCTCAGCGATCCAGAACTCCTGGCGAGGCGATCCCATTGCTACAAACAGCAGGTCCGCGCCGCTTTGCCGGATGCTCTCGATAATCGGCTGAGAGTCTTCAAAGTAGCCGTGGTGCTGTCCGGCGATTTGCAAGCCAGGATAGGATTTTAGCAAAGAGATGCATCCTGCCTGGTTGACTTCGGGTGAGGCCCCTAGCACGAAAATTTTCAGATTCTGTTCCGCGCAAAGGCGAACCAGTTTTAGGAACAGGTCAATCCCCGTGCAGCGAGGGATATACTGACGATGCAGGAGCATTGAGGCCAGGGAAATGCCAATCCCATCACAGATGCGCATATCCGCTGAGCTCAGGACAGTCTGTAGCTGCGGGTTGCGCGTTGCTTTGTAAACTTTTTCCGGGTTCATCGCCACGCAAAAGGTCTTTTTTCCCCTGCGAATGCGTTCGTTTACGAAAGCGACTGCGACGTCATAGGATTGAAACACACTGACTTTCATTCCAAGAACAGAAACAGAATCGGGAGCAAGCTCTTGCATGCGATTTCCAGAGATTTAAGTTGTGATAGCGAAATAGAGGCTGCGTCTGACGTGGGTCAGATATGCATCGACATACCGGAAAAAGCCGGTCTGCGGCTCCGCCGTGCGTTTTCAGACATCCAGTAATATACGTTTAATAACAGAAAGATCTGGCGCTCACGATTGATTCCCGAGGCGTGCTCCCGCAGAATTCGATCCACTTCGCAGAGATCGAAATAGGAGGAAAAGTGGGAGTTGCCTTGCAGAAGGATTTCACGAAGCGCCCCGCTTTTCTTAAACCATTTCGCCGTGGGTGACAGAAAGCCTTTTTTCTTTCTTCGAATGATCGACCAGGGCAGAACCGAAGCGGCAAACTTTCTATGCACAATCTTTGTCCTAAATAAACCGACCCGGTGCTGAATCGGGAGTGATTCCACAAATCGTACCAACTCAAGATCGAGAAGCGGAACGCGGCACTCAAGCGAGTGATGCATGGTCAACTTATCGGTATAGAGCAGCAGATCATCAGACAAATTCATGCGCAGGTCGAGACTCGTCATGCGTTGAACACTTGTGGGCAAAGCCGCACAGCCCAGCAAATTATAGAAGTACTGGATACGCTCAGTCGCGCGATTCTCATGATGTCCGGTTAGCTTTAAGATCTGGCTCTTGTTAAAAACGCTGTAAGTCTGCTCAAAACGCCTGATATCCTCCAGTTCGCCGAGAGACTCCAACCCACGCAGAACAGCATCATAACGCACCTTCAGAAGCGGCGCGATTTTCTTCAGGAGAGCAAGCGCAAAGCCGGGCAGCCGAGCATGGAGCAGCTCCGCTTGATAGCGGCGGTAGCCTCCCAGGGCCTCGTCAGCTCCTTGGCCCGACAACACTACCTTTCCGAATTTGGACGCAAGGGACGAGACAAAAAACATGGGCACAACGGAGGTGGTAGCCAGAGGCTCCTCGACAATTTCCGCAATGCGCGGCAGCATGTCGAGAAACTCAGCAAAACCGATGCGCACCTCATGATGATCCAGCCCTACGATGCGGGCTGTGTCACGGGCATCCAGGATCTCGTCTTCCGTGCTGTGCGCGTCCGTAAAGCCAACTGTGAAAGCCTGCATTCTGTGATTCGCGTGCTTCTGCGCCAAGCTGGCCACGAGCGCGGAATCGATTCCGCCGCTGAGAAGGATGCCAACCGGCACATCTGATAACAGTTGGCGCTTGACCGCCTGTTCGACCACGCGACCATATTCCCGCACGACTTCCACCTGGGTTTTTACAGGAGCCTGGGTATTAGCTCGCTGAGCAAAAGGATATTCACGATGAGAAAGATTCGGGCCGTTCAAATCGATTTCGATGACATGACCCGGCCGGACCTTGCGGATATTCTTGAACAGGGTGTCGGGTGCTGGAAGATAACGCAACCGCAATAGTTCTGCCAGGTGAGAGGTTTCCAGCGAATCGTCAACCAAGGTGCGAAGGGCGCGAAGCTCCGATGAAAAGACAAGCGACTTATTGTCGGTCCAGTAATAAATAGGCTTTACGCCAAACGGGTCGCGCGCGAGAAAAAGCTTGCGACTCCCGACATCCACAAACCCGAAAGCGAAAATTCCGTTTAGTTGATCGAGCCACTCCATTCCACGCTGAGCGAAAACGTGCAGGAGCGTTTCCGTATCCGAGTGCCCCCGGTAGGGAACAGATAGAATCCGTTGGCGCAGTTCAGCATGGTTATAGATCTCCCCGTTAAAGATGATTCCATGCCGTTGGCCGGAGGTCCACATTGGCTGATGACCGGCTGAGGAGAGATCCTGAATAGCCAACCGGCGCTGCCCGAGAGTTAACAGATGATCGCCAACGGATTTACTATGAATGCCCGAATCATCCGGGCCACGGTGGGAAAGCAGATCCAGAACTTCATGACCAAATGGCCGGTTTACTGTCCCGAGAATGCCGCACATTTGTTGCTATACCCTACGAAGTGAAACTGATTCTTAAAGCGAAGTAACGCTCGCATTAGAGCAGGTTTGATGCCGCATACAGGAACGGCATCGCCGCCCAGCGAAGGGTGTTTTTGTTCCTTAATGCTCCGGTCAGATCAATTTGAGAATAGATGTTGAGGCCTCTGCAAAAGTGCTTTCTGATGGAGTACAGTAGCTTCTGCGCGAGCTGGTAATCGCCGAGCAGAAACGCCAGATTCAATACCTCGGCGTTGTCGTACAAATCGAACTTGACCAAGCCTGGTTTATTCTTCACCGAAAAGCGTCTGAACAAGAAGTGCTCCTTGTCCAAAAGAGCGCCCAGGAGGTAGCTGTACCCCGCCCGAATAACGCTTTGCGAGCCTGGCAGTTCTATAATCGCGTCCGTCTTGATCAGGTTCTTCAAAACAATGCATGAGTGAAAGCAATCAATAAACGAACCGCTCTGGGGAGCGTAGAGCCAGGACCCATCCGGTTGCTGATGACGCCGGATGTAGGTATAAAGTTTCCTGATTCTGGTCCGAATACGATCGGTATAGCTACTCACATAAGACAGGCAAACAGCGTAGGAGTACATCGTATAGGAAATGGCGTTGGTCACAGTGCGGTCTTGGAAAGGGGCATAGGAAGTTGCCAGAATCTCTTCGTCTTCTTCCATAACCTGAATATCCCGGTCGAAAAATTGCCAGATTCCTTGCACGGCGGAGTCGAACTCATGACTCTCGGTTGCTTTCTCATAAGCGATGAAAGCTTCCAAGGGATAGGGGGTCATGGTAGAAAAGGGTATGTTTGCGCTGTACACCAGGTTGCGGCTGACCGCGTTAGTAAACCCGAGACCCCAACACGGCCCACTGTAGCCTGTGCAGCTATGTATAAGGAGCCAGTTCAGATGGGAGCGCGCCTCTTTGAGCAACTGTTCTTCGTGTGTGGCACTGTATAAATTGATCAGGCATAACGCAGCGAAAGCCCGAACAATCGGATATTCCTGTCGTCGGTAAAGCCATCGGGAAGAGTTATTCAAAAAGTTGTCGTATAAAGCTAGAGTTCCGGCAGGGAGCAGCCCCAGGCGGCGGTGACTGTTATACAGATCCTTGACGCGAAGACCTAGCGTGGTTTTCCATATGTCGTAAGGATCATCGGTGGAAAGGTCATCCCGTCGGCAAAAATGCTCGATCAGTTCCCTTAAGTAGGAATCCGTAGATTTGTTCAAGTCTGGCCGCAATTTGACGGGCTGAGAAATGCGCTCTGGCATAGAGATAGTTGAAGTTGCCGATTCTGGCACGCAGCCCCGGATCGAGAATTAATCGATCCACGAGCGAAGCAAGGATATCCGAGTCCCGGCTACTGGTGATGAATCCCATCGCGCCGTCCTCAAAAAAGTCGGGCAACCCACCCACGGCAGAGGTGATCACGGGCAGCCCGAACGCCATGGCTTCGAGAACGGAAAGAGGCAAGCCTTCATGATGCGAGGGAAACAGGTAAACGTCGGCTTTCTTCAACGCGTTTCGCTTCGCGGCATCTTTGACATGACCCAGGAACGAAACATCTTTGAGATTCCGGCTGGCGGCATAGTGTCGAGCTGCGCTTAGTTCCGTGCCGTCCCCAGCCACAGTGAGGGTAACGAACTCATAGTTTCTCTTGAGTCGTTGGTAAGTCTCGAGCGCCTCATAGATGCCCTTGTCCGCTTCCACGCGCGCGAGAAATAGAATGTTGAAGGTAGACTTGCAAACTGCGGTTTCCGGCTCATTCGCCGCCTCTTCCAAAAATTCATCAGGAACAGGAGCGCTTTCAACAAAGATCCGCCCACTAAATCCCAGAAGCCGTGCCCTACGCTCGAACTCCGTGCCTAGAACCACAAATCCGTCTGCGCGGCTGTAAACAAACCGAAAAAGCCATCGCACGTACTTTGGAAATTTATCAGCCCAGGCCGGATTCCAGCCGTGCGCAAAGACCAGAACCGGCTTTCGATGAGCCTTGGCGACGGCCAACAAAATACCGTCACGGACCAGCGCCTTGGGGCCAATTGATGGATTCAGATGCACTAAATCGTAGCGGCCCTGTTTTGCCGATTTGGCAAACCGATACGAGTCAACGGCCATGCGCCACAGCGTTGCCAACGCACTCTCATCATCAGCGCGAGATCCAACATAGAAATACTGCACAGAACTGTGCCAGTGCGGCTGGAGAATGTGCATGTATTGAGCTACTCCGCCATACCGGCTCAGCAAGGGCGTCGTCAGCAAAATTCTGGCGTGCTGCCGACAAATCTGACCAGGGCGTTTTTCCGTAAGTTCACAAGCAAGAACTTTCGGTACCATCACACCGGTTTCTGTTCGTAGTACTTCTTGTATTTGTGATAATCGCCGTACCCGTATCCGGTGACGCTGGTTTTGGGGTCCCAGCGATTCAGAACCGCACCAATCAGCTTACTGCCGTCATCGACCAAACGCTGCCTGGCCTGCAAAGCGGTTTCCCGCAAAGTATGCTGCGCCACAACCAGGACGACCGTATCAGCCTCGTGGCAAATCAGCCGGGCATCAGAGATTTGTAAGAGAGGAGGCGTGTCAATCAGAATGACATCAAATTGCGGCCGGAGGCGGTGCAGGAGATCACGGAGCTTGGAACTGAAGAAAAGCGTCTCGCTGACGCCTTTTCCGGTGGGCAGAATACTTAAATTAGGAATTTGAGTTTGCTGGAAGGAAACGCTCGCATCGCCCTCCAAAGACTCTTTTAGCCCGCGGCTGTTATCCGCCTCAAAGATCCGGTGCAAGCGGCCCTTTCGAAGATCTCCGTCGATCAGGAGCACACGACGGTCAATACGCGCCAGAGCAATGGCAAGGTTGCTGACAACTGTCGTCTTGCCTTCGTTCGGATTGGCGCTTGAGATGGCAATAACTTTGGGCTGCTCACCGTCATTTGAAGCAAGTAAAAGCGAGGTAAGGGTAAGGCGGAAGGCCTCGGCGATCATGGAGGGCGATTCCTCCCAACTGGTCAGTTCAGGCCGCCTGCGATCGGTTTTGGGGCTCGGGTTTCCGAGCAGTCGTCGAAATTGGGAAGGGTTGATCGTGGTAGCGGGAATCACGCCGAGTTCCGGCACATTCAGTTCGAAAACAGCATCGCCCGGCTCCTGAATGCCGCGATAAGCGCGCGCCCTCTGGACGATAAAGGCGACTCCAAGAAAGATACCGGAAAAAAAGCCAAACGCCATGTTAACCGCCTGGATGGGGCGATAAGGGATGTGAGGCACGACAGCGGCTTCAATCACATGCACGTCAGTCGCTTTCATCGCAGATGCCAAGTCAGCCTCTTTGACCCGCTGTATCAATGATTCATAAAGCTGGCGTGTTGAGTCAAACTCGTGCTTGAGGAGCATGTAGTGGCTTACCTTCTCGGACTGTGTTGTGATCAGGTTGGTAAGAGCCGCATAGTGCTGATTCATTAATTTCTCGCGGCGCATCGCAATGTCGTATTCGTTTCGCGTGCGGGAGAGAATATTGGCCCGCTCTTTTTCAAGCGCATTTTCGAGCGCTGCAATCTGAGCCTTGATGCTGACGACCTTCGGATACTGCGGCGTGAAGGAAGACGACAGATCAGCCAGTTGCCTGCGCAGAGTAGTAAGCTGAATCTGATAATCCTTGAGGGTGGGATTATCGATAACTTCAGGCAAGGACTCTGCAGGAGCATTGTTGACCTGCTCGTAAGCGGATTGTTTTACGATGCGATCGGTTTGGGCTTTGGTTAACTCACCCTCCAGTTCTTTCAACCGTTGTTCCGTCGTTGTTTGCCCAGTAGGGTTGGTTTCCGATAGAAAAGTTAAGTTTTCGGCGTGCGCGTATTTTTGCAGCTCATCTTGCGACTTTTCGAGCTTTATCTTCACATCCTGCAACTGCCGGCTCAGCCATTCACTGGTGTTTTGAGTAGACCGCCAACGGTTTTCCAGCGTCACTTCCGTGAATGCCGTCATAAGAGAGTTAACAAAATCTGCCGTAACCGTCGGATCAGTGGAATTAAATGAGGCGGATAAAATGCGCGAGTTCGTTTCGGGCTGCACATTTAAGTTGTTTGCAGCCATGTCCATCGCTTGCTCGTGCGCTTTAGCCTCTTTTTCCGCTTTTGAGAGCAGCTGTTTTTTGCTGAAAGAAAAAAGGGAAGAAATGGGGGATTTGTGTCTTTCGCTGCTCGCAAGCAGTCTCTTCTCCAGATTGACCTTTTGCAGCGTTCTTTCCAAGACCGTCCTGCTTTGCAAGATCTTTATTTGAGTGTGAATATTGTACTCGGGCGATTGAGCGGGTCCATTCTCGGCAGTAGGCGATACATTCCGCATATTAAGAAAGTTCTCGTTCAGACTTTCAACTTCTACCAGCGTACGGGCGCGGTAGACCGGGGCTTGCATTCGTGTCAGCACATACGCGATGGAAGTACAGACAAGGGCAAAAACCAAAAGAGTCCATTTGCGGCGGTTGAGAATACACCAATATTCAAGTACTCCTCCAGTCGGAGTTAAGGCCGGAGGCAGGCGGGCAAACCCGGCAGTGTTTATGTCAGACGTCCAAAGGTCGTTGATGCGAGAAGGGAACCGCCGACCTGCGGGATTTTCCCCAGGATTATGGAAAGATGGCTGTAGAAATTCCATGAGTATTGATCAACAAATTACGGCCTACCGCCAGATTGCTACTCCGGTTCCAATTTGCACGGCGGCTTCAATAGCCCGGATCGCGGCTCGTTTTGGAACGTTATTGGGAACAAATAGGATGTCGTCCGGTTGCATGCGAATATCAGGACTTCGTCCATTCAACAGCTTGCTAAGATCGACAGGAATTTCTGTCCGCTCTATGCTTCCGGGCATTCGACGCAGAATGCGAGTCTCCCGGGCTCTCGCCATCTGGTTCAACCCGCCTGCCATCGAGAGCGCTTGAAGTACCGTGATCTGGTCAACGTCGCTCAACATATAGCTGCCTGACTTTTGCACCTCGCCTATCACGTAAATCGTCTCTGCGCGCGGGATGGCGATGATATCGTGCGGTTTTATGGAAATATTTTCTTCCGGATGCTTGGCCTGAATGAGAGATTTGAGGTTAATCTCGGCAATGCTGAATTGTTTTGTTGCATCTTCAACGGCATTTGGAAGGGGGACTGGACCCCATTGCTGCTGACGGGTGATTTTTAAGACTGACCCAGCAGACGGGTCCAGACCTCCGGCCAGCGACAGCATCTCAAGCAGTGTTTTACGTCCTTGCACCTGCTGTACGCCGGGCGTTTTAACAGCTCCCACCACGGAAACAGGTTGGCTTCGGAACTCCACTACTGAAACAGAAACATCGGGATGAAGGAGATACTGTTTGAGCTGGTCCGTGATTTCCGCCTGGAGCTGCTGAATCGTGCTGCCAGAGACCTTCAAATCACCCACCAAGGGGAGGTGAACCATTCCGCTCAAGTCAATGGGAATGGGTTTATCGTTAATCTCCTCGCAGCTAACGACATGAATACTGATCTGGTCCCCAGGGCCAAGGACATAACCCGGTTCCGCTTGAGGACGGCTCCGAGTAGCGGCATTAGCGCCGCTCGCATCGGAAGCGCTTTCGCCGGCAGGCGGGAAAACAAGTTGCGCCTGCGCTAGCACGTGCCGGGTGTTGCCGGCAACTCCGACTAAAGCCCAAAAAAGAACTGCGCTGATTCGCATCCGTCCCAATATCTTTCCTTACGTGTAATTCGAAGTCTTGAGCTGCTCGGACCCGCAGATATTAATAGAGAATTCAAAAAAAGAGCTGGACGCACTTACCATCTGCATGGGTGCAGTTTCTAAAACTTGCGGAAGGGCTGACCTCGACGTGATTGCGTTCAATTTTTACTGCCACGGAGCGTTGCAGAAGATGGACGGAAACAATCAACCATTTCTGATGCGTATCGTCCACCACCAGACCTTCCAAGCCGCGCAGGGGACCAGATTTGATGCAAACTTGCTGGCCGCAGGCGACGTACGACCAAGGCCGGGGGGTCAGCCCCGAGGCGAGCAGGCGCTTAATGCCTGCGATTTCCCCGTCCGGAATGGAGGCGGGCGCCAGGGCAGAGCCGACAATCGAAAACACGCCCGGAGTGCTGAGGATGGGCAGCATTTTCTGGGCCGCAAAGCGGCAGAACACATAACCGGGAAACAAAGGCAATTCAGACCTTTTGCTGCTCGGCCCGATTTTTAAGTAGATAGGCAGAAAAGCTTCGTAGCCTTGGCCCTGTAAACTGGCGGCTACGCATTTTTCATGCCGGTGTTTGACGTATACCGCAAACCAAGGAGCGGATCTAAGCTCGGCAGTAAAGCCGATAAGAGGAACGAGACTTACTCCTGAACAATGAATAAGCTCTAAATTAACGTGAGTTCGGCGTAAGGAGAACTCCGGTTGGGTGTGGTAGAGATAACTACCAGTGGCCGGCCAGCCATTACCACCCACCTGGAGTTCCGATGGATATTGTAACTGTATTCTGCACTGTGGACGATTTCTGCCAACAGTTTGCCCCCACTTGGCAACAGCACTGGTTGCCGAAGCCGGGCCGACGGCGTCGCCGTCCTTGTCTGCTGACGCTGAGCGAAGCCTTAACACTCGTGATCTGGTTTCACCTGTCAGGCTATCGCTGCTTTAAGCACTTCTACCTACGGCAGGTGTGCACCGAACTGCGGTCAGCGTTTCCCTACCTGCCCAGCTACCCGCGCATGGTCGAGCTTCTTCCGGCTACCTTCGCGCCCTTATGTGCCTTGCTACACCACAGCTTGGCCCCGACACGCGGGATCGCTTTCATCGACAGTTTTCCGCTGAAAGTTTGTCATAACCGCCGCCTTCACTCGCATCGCGTTTTTGCCGGAATTGCCCAACGCGGCAAGAGCAGTATGGGCTGGTTTTACGGCTTCAAACTGCCTGTTGTCATCAACGATCAGGGTGCGTTGGTGGCGGTACAACTGACCCCGGGCCATACCGATGACCGCACCCCTGTACCCGTGCTCGCGCAGAGGCTGTGGGGCAAGCTGTTCGGCGACCGGGGTTACCTGGGGCAAGAATTGTTTACGGTTCTGTGGGCCCGAGGACTGCAGATGGTGACCCGGATCAGGCGCAACATGAAAAACAAGTTGTTGCCCCTCATGGACAAACTCCTACTGCGGAAACGCGGTCTCATCG
>JAFAZU010000364.1 GCA_019239585.1 Acidobacteriaceae bacterium | reverse complement strand
TCATTTCAACCCGGATCTCATCAAGACAGCTATCGAGCAGGAGTTGGCGCGCCAGGGACAGGTTTACTTTGTTCACAACCGCGTGGACACGATCTTTATGCGCGCGGCTTTCCTGCAGGAGCTCCTTCCGGATTGCCGTATCGGAGTGGGACACGGGCAGATGGGCGAGACCGAGCTGGAAAAGGTGCTGCTTGGTTTCATGCGGCACGAGTACGACGTTTTTGTCTGCACCACCATTGTGGAGAACGGCCTGGACATTCCGCTGGCGAACACAATCATTATCGAGAATGCGGAGCGTTACGGCCTGAGTGAGCTTTATCAGTTGCGCGGACGCGTGGGCCGGTCCAACCGCCGCGCCTATGCGTATTTGTTGGTTCCGGCGGATACACAGTTGAGCGAGGTAGCAAGAAAGCGGCTGGCCGCGCTCAAGGAGTTCAGCGACTTGGGAGCCGGTTTTAAAATAGCCGCGCTCGATCTGGAACTCCGAGGCGCGGGCAATCTCCTCGGCGGTGAGCAGCATGGGCACATTGAAGCGGTCGGTTATGACATGTACGTGCGCTTGCTGGAAGAAACCGTGAGAGAACTGAAGGGCGAAGAGGTGCCGTTCGAAATTCATGCGACGCTCAATCTTGGTTTAGACATTCGCATCCCGGCAAAATACATTTCCGATGAGGCGCAGCGGCTGCGTTCTTATAAGCGCATTGCCGACGTCTGTGACGACGAAGGAGCGAAGCGTATCACCGAGGAATTGGCGGACCGGTACGGGCCGGTTCCAGAGGAAGTAAACAATCTTGTCAGACTTTCTCTGCTGAAGAGCTTGGCCGAGCGGGCCGGGGTTGAATCCATCGACCGCAGACAGGGCTTTGCCAATATCAAGTTCCACCAGCAATCCAAGGTGGACCCGCTTCAATTGATGAATCTGGTTCGCAGCACCGAAGGCGCACAGTTCACGCCCGCAGGCGTTCTGAAGCTTCCTATCAGCGCCTCAACCGATCCGCACCAACTGTTGCAAGACCTGCGAAAGGCCTTGGAAAAGCTGATTCCCGAAAAGCCAAATCAAAATCCCCAACGCGAAGTTGAAACGGCACAGCGTCGTTCAGCAGCACAGCTGTAACCTGCGACGTACTGAAGCGATGTGCATAAGCACCCAAGCGGGGCTTCTTTGTGCCGGCGGAGGACAGTGCGGCCCCGATTCTCCAGCGTGGTCAGACGGTCTGTACCGTTACCGTCTTCCGCGACATCACGGACCGTCTCTGTGCAAGCGCAACGATTACTGCGCTACTTGCGAGGACAGGTGTCAGCACGTGTGCCGGTACAGGGGAAGAGCAATCTAGTACTTTCCCGAATGCTATAACCAACTCGGAATTTCGCTAGCTTCGCCCTACGCGACTCGTTTGCTATACAGGAGGTGCGGTGACGAGGCGTTGAGCTATTTTCATATCCGGCGAGGGCATGCATGGATCGTTTGATAGCTCTCATTGCCGACGACCATCCGGAGTGGCGTGCTATCATCACCCGGATTTTAAGTCCCATTTACGAAGTTATTGGCTTTGCGGAACGGGGCGACCAGATTTTAGAACTGGCTATTAAGCTTCGTCCTCATGTGATCACTCTGGATGTATCGATGCCCGTACTGAGCGGTTTGATGCTTTGCCCCATTTGCGGGCCGCATTGCCGACAGCTGTGATCGTGGTGCTCACCACTAATTCAAGCGAACTCTACCGCGAAGAAGCATACCATCGTGGGGCAGATGCTTACGTTCTTAAGCATGATGCGCTCGAAGAACTGCTGCCTGCCATTCAAGCCGGACTGACACCGAGCGGCCGACAGCGAGTGCGCTCAGCGTAAGCAGCTATAGCTGTTGAAAAGTAAGGCGGTCACTGCGTTTCTGGCTCCGCTTCAATAGAATGGAAGCAACGACAGCATGCGCCTCTCGCTCACGCTGAAAATGAAAGATTCACGTAATACTCACTTTATATAGGCGTAATAGATAAAGGTGATACCTTTCGGTGCATGTCTCTCGACTTTGCTGGTTTCTTGTTTATTCGCTCAAGGACCGACCATCCGGACCAGTGTTCCTTTCGTAGTCGTTCCGGTCAGCGTTACTGATGCTCGCGGACGTTTCGTGAACGACCTGACGGCCTCGGATTTTGTCGTGCTGGATAACGGCCAACTGCAACCCGTACAAGTGGAAGCGCCGGATCTTGTAACAGCACCGTTTCATCTGGTGGTTTTAGTCCAGACTAGCGACATTTCCGACTCCGCTTTGCGCAAAATCCAGAAAGTCGGGACTCTGGTCCAGGATGCTGTGGTCGGCGTTAACGGTGCCGCCGCCCTGGTGACGTTTCTCGGTAGATCACTAAGCCACGATGGGCAGGTTGACAGAAAACGTCCTGAGCAGGAAACTTCCCACTCGAAAACAAACTGGAAACTTGTCATAATGAAGGAAAGTTTCACCTGTATGAAGTTCAAGTGTGTTTCCACCCTAGCTCTTGCCTCGCTCGGGTTTGCGGCCGATGTGCCGTCCAAGCCGCCCCTGCAAATTGTGGATCAGATTATCGCCCGAGTGAACGGCGATATCGTGAGCCAGGATGAGTTGACGCGCTTTGCCATGGAGTTTTCAAAAGCGATGCAGGAGCAAGGCGCAACGCAAGCCCAAGTTCAGCAGGAGCTAACAGCCCGCCAAAAGGATGCGTTGCGCGATCGCATTGATGAGCTGCTCTTGACTCAGAAAGGCAAGGAGCTGAACATCAACGTCGATTCCGACCTCAGCAAATACATGGCCAATCTTCAGCGGCAATCGGGCGTGACTGATCCAGAGAAGTTCCACGATTACATCCGCCAGCAATCGGGCAGGAGCTTTGAAGATTTCCAGTCAGAGACTAAAACCCAGTTCCTGACCCGCGAAGTGATCGGGCATGAGGTGGGCCGTCACATTAATATCTCTGATAAAGAAGTTGAGGATTACTACAACGCTCATAAACAGGACTTCGTTCGTGACGAAAAGGTCTTTTTGAGCGAGATCCTGATTTCCACGCAGGGAAAAACTCCCGCTGCGGTACTGGCGGCAGAGAAGAAGGCAAAGCAAATTGCGGCGGACGCGTCCAAGGGCCAGCGTTTTTCCGATTTAGCTCGCGACAACTCGGATGCGACAACGGCCAAAGAAGGGGGCGTGCTGGGCGGCTATAAGAAAGGTGAGCTGACCAAGCAGATCGAAGACGCTGTTTGGAACCTGCCGAAAGGTGGAGTGACTCAGCCGATTAAGCTTCCAACCGGTTTTGAAGTGTTTAAAGTCGATGACCACACCAAAGCAGGCTTGGCGCCGCTCTCTGACGTAAAACCGGAGATTGAGAACCAGTTATATGGACCCAAAATGCAGCCCAGAGTGCGCGAGTACCTCACGCAATTGCGGCGGCAGGCGTTTTTACAGATTAAGTCCGGCTATGTCGATACAGGTGCTGCTCCCGGTCAAAATACAGCGTGGCAGGACCCGGCGCAGTTGAAGCCGGAGACCGTAACCAAGGCGGAAGTCGAACAGAAAACCCGCCGCAAGCGTTTGCTCTGGACCATACCGATTCCCGGAACTGAAACCACTGTTACTGGAAAAAGCAGTTCTCGCTAACCAGGGGGAAAATGAAATCATTTTACGTCGGCAGCCTAGTGCCGAACGATGTGATTACCGCAGAGTTTCTCGTAATCGCAAAGGATATCCGTCAGAAAAAATCGGGCGAACCTTACCTATCGCTTCAATTAGCAGACCGAACCGGCGAGATTGAAGCGAAGATGTGGGACAACGTCGCCGAGATCATGGATTGCTTTGGCTGTGACGATTTTGTCCGGGTAAAAGGACTGGTACAGGTTTACCAGAAGAAATCGCAGTTCACCATTCATCGCCTGAGACGGATGGAAGAACATGAAATTGATCTCGCAGACTACTTTCCCTGCGCGGAACGTAATATCGAGGAGATGTTTGCAGAACTGCAGGGTACGATTGGTAATCTCGGTCAGCCGCACCTTCGCGCCTTGCTCCAGTCCGTGTTCAGGGACTCCAAAATTGCTGGTTTGTATAAATCGGCTCCCGCAGCGAAAAACATTCATCATGCCTGCCGGGGAGGTCTTCTGGAGCACGTCTTGTCGCTTTGCTCTTTATGCAAGCTGACGGCTGCGCATTACAAAGATATTGACCTTGATCTGCTGCTGACCGGAGCCATTCTGCACGACATAGGAAAGATCGAGGAGCTTACTTATACGCGCAGCTTCAATTACAGCGCGGAAGGACAGTTGCTCGGCCATATTGTGATTGGCTTGCGGATTATTGGAGATAAATTGCGCGAAGTGCCGGATTTTCCGCCCAAGCTGCGAACACTCGTGGAACACATGATTATCAGCCATCATGGAGAACTGGAGTTTGGGTCTCCGAAAGTTCCGGCTTTCCCCGAAGCGATGCTTTTGCATTACCTGGATAACTTGGATTCCAAAATGGAAGCGATGCGAACAGCGCTGAAACGTGCTTCGTCATCTGTTGGAGAATTTACGGGCTGGATACCATCGCTGGAGCGCGTTGTTCTGCATAAGAACCGGTTCTATGAGGCCATGACGCCTGTTGTGCAGCAGGAGGTGCTCTTTGCCGAACCGGAGCCGATAATTTCTACTAAGAGGAATGAGAATGGCGCTGGGGCCCAAAACGGTAAACGGGAGAACAAACACGAAGGCCGCCCGGCCCGCACTACGCTTTTTGGGGAAAAGCTGCAAGCTGTCCTTGAGCTGCGCAAGTAGCTGCGGATGTTAGAATTAGAAGTTGTCAGGCTCCGGGCTTCGTGCAATGGGCGGTCGCAAACCCCGCCAGGTCCGGAAGGAAGCAACGGTAGCGGTTTAGCTTGTGTGCCGCGGATCACCCGGGGTCTGGCAATGACGGTTTTTGTGCCTTTGCAGCGACCGTCCCCTCCTCGTGTTTGGGGCGTGATATTGTCTCAGTTTTCCCGCTGTTCTTAGAATTTTTCCATGTACCAGGTCATTGCCAGGAAATACCGTCCGCAAACGTTTAGTGAGCTGATTGGGCAGGAGCACGTTCAAAAAACCCTGACCAACGCCATCGCAAGCGGGCGTCTGGCGCATGGCTACATCTTTTCGGGTCAGCGGGGCACGGGCAAAACAACTGTAGCGCGCATTCTGGCGCGCTGTTTGAACTGCATACATGGACCTACGCCCAATCCATGCGGCGTTTGCTCCAGTTGCGTCGAGATCAGTACAGGGTCGTCGGTCGATGTGATCGAGATCGACGCGGCCTCTAATCGCGGCATCAATGAAATGCGCGAGATCCGCGAGAATGTCCGCTACCGCCCCGCGCGTGATCGATACAAAGTTTTCATCATCGACGAAGCGCACCAGATCACGAAAGAGGCTTTTAACGCTCTGCTAAAAACCTTGGAAGAGCCGCCTGAGTGGGTCGTTTTCATCCTTTGCACTACGGAAGCGAACGAGATCCCCAACACGATTGTCTCCCGTTGCCAACAGTTCACATTTCGCTCGGTGGATTTTGCAGAGCTGATGAATCGCCTACGGCATATCGTGGCGCAGGAGGGAATTGAAGCGGATGACGAGACGCTTTCCGTGATTGCCCAGGCCGGTGAAGGCAGCGTGCGCGATTCGCTTTCGGCCCTGGACCAGGCCATTGCCCGTTGTGGACGAACCCTCGGCGTCGCTGAAATACGTGCGTTATTGGGTCTGTTCGGTACGGAGTCGCTGCGCGCGGTTGCGGAAGCTTTGCAGGCCAACGACGGCAATCGCATGCTGGAAATTGCCGAAGAGCTGGAACGCGGCGGTCAAAGTTTGCAGCACTTTTGCCGCGAGCTATCGCGTTACTGGCGTAATCTTCTGGTCGCGAAGATTATCGGTAAGCCGACGCGACTGATTGCGGCTTCAGATCGGGAGCAGGAAGGTTTGCTGGAAACCGCGAATGCTTTCAGCGAAGAGGACCTCACGCGATACCTGAA
>JAFAZU010000300.1 GCA_019239585.1 Acidobacteriaceae bacterium | reverse complement strand
GAAAGCCAACAGCAAGCCGGATCCGGAGGCGTTCGTTGGCTACAAGCGCAACGGAGCTTTTAACACACTCTACGGAGCCGTCCAGATCGATCTGCCCGTGCGAAACCGCAATCAGGGAAACATTACGAGCGCCCAGGCGCGTTTGCGCGTCGCCCAGGCCAATTTAAGCGCTCTGGAAACCGACGTAAAAGCAGATATTGAGGCAGCGATCCGGGCGTATCGGGACCTGCGGGCGCTGCTCGACATCCTGCCGGGCACGTTAGCACGAGCAAGAGAGGCGGAAAGACTGGCTCGCGCCGCGTACCGTGAAGGCGGTATTGATCTTCTAAGATTGCTCGATGCGCAACGAAGCCGTATTCAAGCACAGATGGAATATAACCGCGCTTTAGGGGACTTGCATCAGAGCATTATCGGATTGTACCTGGCGAGTGGGGAAAGCCTCGCTAGTGGAGACACGCCGTGAAGGGGATGCTGGCATGTTTATCTACGGTGGTACTCCTGCTCGGATGCGGCAGGGGAGAGAAAAACGGGGGTGGTGATAGTAAAGCAGGCTCTTCGGAGGGGAACGCATCGCAATCGTCGAGTAAAGCCGGTTCCGGCTCGGCCAACGGCGAAGTCACTATCGACGGCGTAGCGCAGGAAAAAGCGGGGATTCGCGTGATTCGAATTGAGCCGCGCGCGGTACCCGAGTACCTTACGGCTGCCGGCCAAATCGTGATGAATGAGGAGCGGACAGCGCACGTCGGAACATATACAGACGGGCGTGTTACAGAGATTCACGCCAACATAGGCGATTATGTGCGCCGGGGTACGATTCTGGCCCGTATGCACAGCCATGATGTACACGAAACTCGCGCGGCTTATGAAACGGCGCTGGAAAGCGTATCTCGTCAGCAAAACGCCGTTGCTTATGCCGAACGTATGCGTGATCGCATGGTCAGACTGTATGAATTGAAGTCGGCTTCCAAACAGGAAGTGGAAAAGGCGGAGGCCGACCTGCGGAGCGCGCAAACGGATCTTGCGAACGCACGTATCGCGGTAGAGAAAGAAGTGGCTCATCTCACTGACATTTTGAGGATTCCCGCTTCCGCGCTGACGAACATCAATGAAGAAGCAGAACAAGTACCTGTAATCACGCCCGTATCAGGCACGGTTGTGAACCGAACGATTACTCCGGGCACCGTTGTCGAGCCTGGAGAAGAGGTGTTCACCGTGTCGGATTTAAGCAGCGTCTGGATGATTGCCTCAGTGAACGAGGCAGACATGTCAAAAGTTGAAGTGGGTAATAAGGCGCAGATTCTGTCGCAAGCTTATCCGGATTCGGAGTTTCGTGGGCAAATTACGCGCCTAGGAACCGAACTCGATCCGAAGACGCGGACATTGCAGGCCCGTATCCTCCTGCCCAATATCAGGACAAAGCTGCGACCCGGTATGTATGTTACTGCCCACATTCTGCGAGGCATGTCAAAGCGAGCACTGTTTGTGCCGGAAGATGCTGTCCAGGATGTTAACGGCAGTTCGATTGTGTTTCTGCGCAAGTCAGACAATGTTTTTGAGCCGAGAGCTGTACAGATTGCTCACAACCTGAACGGACAAGCAGAGGTGAGCGCCGGACTGAACCCCGGCGATGCTGTTGTGACAAAGGGCAGCTTCGTTGTGAAATCGCAAATGCTGAAGAGTCAAATAGGCGAGTAAGCCTTCTATGCTGGACTTTTTTCTGAACAACCGCTGGCTAGTTTTAATTGCCGTCCTGGGCTTGATTGTGGGCGGCGTCTACACGATGTTCCACCTCAATATTGAAGCTTACCCCGATTTAACCAACATCCAGGTTCTGGTCACAACCGAAGCGCCCGGCATGTCGCCCGTGGAAGTAGAGCAACTGGTTACGTTTCCGATTGAATCCACTTTGATCGGAATGCCGAATACGCAAGTCGTCCGCTCGGTCTCAAAGTTGGGCTTGTCGATGATTACGGTCGTGTTCGATGATTCGGTGAACATCTACTTGGCCCGGCAGGTAGTCAGTGAACGCTTAGGCGAAGTGAGATCACGCATCCCGAGCGGATTGGAACCGCAGCTTGGCCCTCTTGCCACGGCCTTCGGCGAGGTGTATCAGTTCACATTGCAGGGCGGGGAAGCGGACCTGATGGCACGCAAGACACTGCTGGACTGGGTTGTTCGATATGATCTGCGCAACATTCCCGGCGTGAGCGAAGTGAACTCTTGGGGCGGGTACACCAAGCAATACACCGTGGAAGTTGATCCGCTGACCTTGCGCCGTTACGGATTGACGGTGCATGACGTGGTACAGCAGGTTTCGGAAAACAATGCGAATTTCGGCGGCGGTTTTATCTCGCACAATGAGGAGCAGTACACCATTCGGGGATTAGGTCGTGTAAACAGCATCGAAGATTTGGAGCGGATTGTGGTGCGTTCACAGAATGGCGTTCCGGTTCTGCTTCACGATGTGGCTACCGTGCGGGCGCTTCCGTATCCCCGGCAGGGCGCGATCATGCACGACGGGCAGGGCGAAACGGTTTGCGGCATGGTGATTATCACGAAGGGGTCAAACGGAAGACAGTTGATCGGAGAGATAAAACAACGGATTGCTTCCATGAAGCTGCCGGGTGGCGTGAAGATAATGCCCTTCTATGACCAGAGCGAAGTGATTGACGCCACAATCAATACCGTGAAACATAATCTGATCGAAGGCAGCATTCTGGTGATGGTTGTGCTGCTCATTTTTCTCGGTAATTGGCGGGCAGCTCTGGTTGTAGCCTCTGTGATCCCGTTGTCGCTCCTGTTCGGATTCTTAGGCATGGCGGCATTTGGAATATCAGCAAACCTCATGAGTTTAGGGGCAGTCGACTTCGGAATGATTGTGGATGGCGCGGTGGTGATGGTGGAGAACTCGGTCCGGCGGCTGGAAAACGGACAAAGTGGTGATTCAAAAGAGACGATTCGGGGAGCAGCTCACGAAGTAGCGCGTCCGATCACCTTCGGAGTGGCCATC
>JAFAZU010000230.1 GCA_019239585.1 Acidobacteriaceae bacterium | reverse complement strand
AAAGCAGATCAAGTTTCAGCGTATCTCGGCCAGCAGCCTGATTTAAGTAACCTGGTTCAAAGAACAGGGAACTTCCGAACTGTGATCACGTCATAGCTCGTAAGCCAGACCCTCTTATGGGCAAATCTGTTCTCCGCCAATTACTTCGCTCGCTGCTGTTTATAGCTGTCACTCTGGCCATACTGACCATGGACATTACTGCGGGCCAGGACTCCTTACCGACGTTCGGCACGACCGTGGTCATCCCTTCGGGCCTCCAAGGACACGTTTACCTCATCGATAAAGATACTGTACAGTTACCGGATTTCCACACTTTACCATCCATCGGTACCGTTTACACCAACTCGCTCGCGGTGACGCCACGGAATTTCCGACAAGGCTTTCCCGGTATCACTCGGCGGTTCGAATGGTTTGCCATCGACTACGAGGGCAGGTTTTGGATCGAGCAATCGGGACTGTACCGTTTCCGGCTCACTTCCGATGATGGCGCGAGTCTGTACGTGGACGAACAGTTGATTGCCGATAACGATGGGCTACACGAATCCCAAACTAGAAACGCGAGCTTGAGGTTGTCAGTAGGCATTCATCGTATTCGCATTGCTTACTTCCAGGGACCTCGCTTTCACGTTGCCTTGGTACTGGAAGTAGCTCCGCCCGGGCAGATTTTTCGGGTGTTTAACACAGAAGAGTTCAAGCCACCGCCTAATCCGGAGGATTGGCCTCGCTCTCCTTGTATCAATAGCCCACCCTAAGCCTGGGCTACTGACAGCGTGAACTGGAACAGCGTACTCCAAAAAAGAGGAACTTCCGGCTCACATCCACGTAGTAATAACTCATAGGCAAGACCCTCTTATGAGCAAAGCTGTTCTCCGCCGTTTGTTTCGTTCGCCGCTGTTTGCGGTTGTCACTCTCATTACGTTGGCGCTTGGCATTGGCGCAAACACCGCGATTTTCAGCGTCGTGGAGGGAATCCTGTTAAAGCCCCTTCCGTACCTTGAGCCTGATCGACTGGTCGGCTTGTGGCACACTGCCAAGGGAATCGACATAAAGGAGATAGAGATTTGCCCGTCCCTTTACTTCACCTATCGCGAACAGGGCCGTACGTTCCAAAACGTTGGGGCCTACACAGGAGGCTCGGTCAGCGTGACCCAAATTGCGGAACCCGAGCAAGTACGGAGTCTTTGGGTAACGGAGGGCGTGCTCCCCATTCTCGGAGTGCAACCGGCGAAAGGCCGTTTATTTACGCACCAGGATGATACCGACGGCAGCCCGCGCACGGCGATCCTGACTTACGGCTACTGGCAAAGCCGTTTCGGCGGTGCCTCTTCGGTGATTGGCAAACGTATTGTCATTGACGGAAATAGTCACGAAATCATTGGGGTCCTTCCTCGTAGTTTCCGGTTCATGAATTCCCAACCCGCCCTGGTGCTGCCTTTGCAATTCGACCGGAACAAAGTCTTCCTGGGTAACTTCAGTTATCAGGGAATTGCGAGGTTAAAACCGGGTGTGGCTCTTGCGGGAGCCAATGCTGACGTGGCGCGCATGATTCCGATCTGGCTTAAAACATTTCCTCCTCCGCCCGGTTTCAGCGCCAAAATTTTCGAGGACGCACGGCTTGGTCCCAATGTCCGGCCGTTCATGCGGGATGTAGTAGGCGATATCGGCAGCGTGCTTTGGGTTCTGATGGGTACAATCGGCGCGGTTCTGCTAATCGCCTGCGCCAACATCGCCAATCTGCTGCTCGTGCGGGCGGAAGGACGCCAGCATGAATTGGCAATCCGCGCGGCTCTGGGAGCAGGATGGGGACAGATCGCACGCGAACTGCTGTTCGAGAGCGTCGCACTTGGAATAGGGGGCGGCGTGCTGGGTTTGGCTGTGGCCTTTGGGGCGTTGCGGTTGCTCGTTGCCATTGCTCCTGCAGGGCTTCCCCGGCTCGATGAGATCGGGATCGATCCATGGGCGCTGCTGTTCACTCTTGCCATTTCACTGCTGTCGGGCGTATTGTTCGGGCTTCTGCCTGTCTTCAAATACTCCGGCGTACGTCCGGGCACGGGCTTGCGGGAAAGCAACCGGACGGTGAGCGCGGGACGCGAACGACATCAGGCTAGGAACGTTCTGGTTGTTATCCAGATGGCGCTCGCGCTCGTGCTGCTCATCAGTTCCGGGTTGATGATCCGAACTTTTCAAGCTTTGCGGCAAGTGCAGCCAGGGTTCACGCGACCGGAAGAAGTGCTCACTCTACGGTTGTCTATTCCTGACACCCAGGTAAAAGAGCCCGAACGCGCGGTTCATATGCACCAAGACATTTTGAACAGAATAGGGAGTGTTCCCGGGGTACAAGCAGCCAGTATGACGAGCGCGGTGACAATGGACGGGAACACGAGCGGCGATCTGCTCTTTGCTGAGGATCATCCCCTCGCGGAAGGAAAGGTGCCGCCGGTTCGCCGATTCAAGTTTATCGCGCCCGGTTACTTCCATACGGTGGGACGGCGCTTTGTAGCTGGACGTGACCTTACTTGGGCCGAGACTTATGGCTTTCGACCGGTGGTCCTTGTTTCCGAAAATCTGGCTCGGGAATACTGGCACACACCGGCTGCCGCGATCGGTAAGCGCGTTCGGGAAGGCATGAAAGACGAATGGCGGGAAATCATCGGGGTTGTAGGCGATGAATATGACGATGGCGTACAGACCAAACCGCCGACCGTCGTGTATTGGCCCTTACTGATGAAGGACTTCTGGGGTGATAAGGTATTCTCGCGGCGGACCGTGGCGTTTGCGATTCGCAGCAAACGGACCGGTTCCGTCGCGTTCCTCAATGAGATCCGGAAGGCTGTTTGGTCCGTCAATCCAAACCTGCCGCTGGCTGATGTGCGAACGCTGGAGGAGATCTACAGCAAATCAATGGCACGCACCTCTTTCACGCTGGTCATGCTGGCGATTGCGGGCGCGATGGCATTGTTGCTGGGCTTGGTGGGCATCTATGGAGTGATCTCGTACTCAGTGTCACAGCGCAACCGCGAGATCGGTATCCGGATGGCGCTCGGTGCTCGCGAACAACAGGTGAGCGGAATGTTTGTGCGACACGGGCTCGTGCTGGCCGGTATCGGAATCACCTTCGGCCTGGGAGCGGCCGCCTTGTTGACTCGCCTCATCGCTTCCTTGCTTTTCGGAGTCAGCGCGGGTGACCCCTTGACGTATGTCGTTGTGTCGGTAGGGTTAGTGGGAGCGGCACTGCTTGCAAGCTACATCCCGGCACGCAAAGCGGCAACCGTTGATCCGGCCGTCACGCTACGGGCAGAGTAATAAGATGCCCTGATCGATACAATACGCATGTGAGATTCCTGATTATCAGCGATCCTCACGCGAACTGGCATGCCCTTCAGGCAGTGCTTTCCGATGCTGAAGGCCAATATGATCAGATTATTTGCTGTGGAGATCTGGTCGGTTACAATGCGCAACCAGGACGAGTGTTGGAGTGGACGCGGCAGCATTGCGCCGCTGTCATTCGCGGCAACCACGATAAGGTAGTCGCCGGACAAGAAGACTTGGAGTGGTTCAACGAAGTGGCGCAAAGAGCCGCACGTTGGACGATAGATGCTCTCGGTCCTGAACAGATCGAATACTTGCACGACCTGGCGAAAGGCCCATTGAAGCTGGAGTATTTCCACCTTTGGCATGGTTCACCCCGCGACGAGGACGAGTACATCACGGTAGCGGGTGAGGCTCTCGGCTGTTTTGAATACTTCGAACTGCCGCTTGCCTTTTTCGGCCATACCCATCTGCAGGGCGGCTTCTTTCTGACAAAGGGCCGGATTGGAGCCGTAGCGAAAGTGCAGCGCGACCAACACGAGCGCGTTCTCCAACTCGAACCGGACGTACTTTACCTGATTAATCCCGGTTCTGTCGGCCAGCCGCGAGATAGCGATCCCAGGGCGGCTTATGC
>JAFAZU010000200.1 GCA_019239585.1 Acidobacteriaceae bacterium | reverse complement strand
CCGGCTGCGAGAGCGCTTTCCCAAAATTGCAGGCCCCAAGACGCAGGATATCTGCTATGCAACCGAGAATCGGCAATTAGCCGTCAAAGCGGTAGCGCCGTTGTGTCAGGCATTGCTTGTGGTGGGATCACAGAATAGTTCTAATTCACGCCGTCTAGTAGAGGTTTGCGAAAAAGCGGGCGTTCCTGCTTATCTGTTGGATGATTGCAGCGAGGTGCAGCCAGCAATGTTAAAAGACGTTGATACGGTCGCGGTCACGGCCGGTGCTTCCGCGCCGGAACATCTGGTGCAGGAATTAATCGATCATTTGCGCGCAAGCGGCTATTCCGATTTGGAAGAAGCCGAAATCAAGGAAGAGGACGTGCGGTTTACGCTTCCGTCCGATCTGGAGAGTTTTACGCCCCGCCTGTATACAGTGCGGGCTAATGCCAATCTTAGTAACTAATGATGAAGTCGAGTCTGCAGGTTTCTGAGTCGCTGAACTACACCGCCGCGGATGCTATTCAAAAAGCATCGGCTTCCCTGCTCCGGCGTCAAACTGCCGGGGGTTTCTGGTGGGCTGACCTTCGCGCCGACACAACATTGGAGTCCGACTATATTCTGATGCAGCTTTGGCTGTATCCGCCGGTGGATGGCGTCTGGAATCCGCCCACGCGTCCACAGATTGACCGAGCCGTTGCTAGTATTTTCATGCGGCAACTGGAGGACGGCGGGTTTAATATCTACGCCCATGGTCCTTCCGAAGTCAATGCTTCGATTAAGGCGTACTTTGGCTTAAAGGTCGCGGGCGTTGGAGCCGAAGACCCGCGTATGGTGCGGCTTCGAGACCGCATTCTAGAACTGGGCGGCTTGCAGGCGGCGAACAGTTATGTACGCATTAATCTCAGTCTGTTTAATCTGTTCCCGCGAGCAGCCTGCCCGGCAATTCCGCCGGAATTGATTTTTCTTCCATTCAATTTCATCTATCAAATGTCGGCCTGGACGCGGGCGATTGTGATTCCGCTGTCGATTGTGCATGCGGCGAATCCAAACCGTCCGGTTCCGGCCAACTTCACCCTGGATGAACTCTACCTGCCGGGCGCGCCCATGCATCCAGAGCGGGATTTAAAAACACTTACCTGGCGGAATTGCTTTCTGGCGCTGGACAGCTTTTTGAAAAAGTGGGAGCGATTTGGGCCTAACTTCATTCGAAAGGCCGCCATCCGCAAGTGCCAGCAGTGGATGATCGAGCGCTTTGAAGGATCGGACGGCTTGGGAGCTATTTATCCATCCATGCAGTATGCGGTGATGGCGCTTGATCTTCTAGGCTATGGCGCGGATCATCCCTTGCGCCGCCAAGCGGAAAAAGAATTCAACAATTTAATGGTCGATAACGATGCGCAAGGCTTCTTTATGCAGCCTTGTTTTTCGCCGGTTTGGGATACGGCGATTGCAGCATTTGCCTTGGGTGAAACAGAAAATCCCCCTGCGCACAACCTGACGAAAGTAGCAGACTGGTTTCTTGCCAAAGAAGTGCGGCGCAAGGGTGACTGGGCGGTGAAGCGCCCGAATGTAGAGCCGTCCGGCTGGGCCTTTGAGTTTAATAACGAGTTTTATCCCGATGTCGACGACACCGCTATGGTGTTGCTGGCTTTGAAAAAGGCCCAGGCGACGGACTTGGTAAAACAGCGTGCGTGCGAAACACGGGCTCTCAACTGGATGCTTGCCATGCAGGGAAAGGATGGCGGATGGGCTGCGTTCGACGCTGATAATAATTGGGAAATCCTGAGCCACGTTCCATTCGCGGATCACAATGCCATGCTGGACCCGTCTTGCCCGGACATCACCGGGCGAGTACTGGAAGCGCTCATTGCATGCGGAGTGAAAAGGACGCATCCCGCTGTGCAGCGCGGCGTTCAGTTTCTGCTGCGGACGCAAGAAGCGGACGGAAGCTGGTACGGACGCTGGGGCGTTAATTATATTTATGGCACGTTTTTGGCGCTGCGCGGCTTGCGCGCTGCAGGATTGAGTGAGAACGAGCCTTCCATTCAGCAGGCGCTGGAATTTATTCGCGCTTATCAGAACCGGGATGGCGGCTGGGGAGAAAGCTGCGCGAGTTATGACGATAACCGCTTCATCCCGAATGCGAGCACTCCTTCCCAGACTGCGTGGGCGATTCTGGCTCTGCTGGCGGGCGGCGATCTGCGAAGCGAAAGCCTTTATAATGGCGTGGACTGTTTAACTCGTACTCTGCGTAGCGATGGCACCTGGGATGAAGAGTATTGCACCGGCACCGGATTCCCTAGAGTGTTTTATCTTTCTTATACCGAGTACCGCAACACTTTTCCGCTGCTTGCCTTGAGCGAGTTTGTCAGGGCGACAGCGGCGCAGGATCGCGTTTAAAAAGAAGGCGCATCTTTTCTGATTACCCAACGACTCCTCCCGTGACGCTTGCTCTGGTTACTGGCGCTAGCGGTTTTCTTGGCTGGCATGTCGCGTCCGTTCTTTTGCAGCGCGGATACCGGGTTCGCGCGCTTTGCCGTCCCGCGAGCGCAGTCCGCGAATTGAATGTGGAGCGCGTCACGGGCGATCTTCGGGACAAAGATTCATTGAATCGCGCTGTGGAAGGGTGCCAAGTGGTTTTCCATGTCGCGGCGGACTACCGGCTATGGTCCAGGAACCCGCAGGAGCTTTACGCATCCAATGTGGAAGGCACCCGTAATGTACTCGATGCGGCGGAAAGGGCGGGTGTCGAACGTGTGATTTATACCAGTACGGTGGGATGCATCGGCATGCCGCCGGATCACGAGGGGAATGAAGAAACTCCTGTTTCAATAAGTGATATGGCAGGCCATTACAAGCGTTCCAAATGGCTCGCAGAACAGGTAGCGCTCGAAAAGGCGAGAGCCGGCTTGCCGGTCGTTATTGTAAATCCAACCGCGCCGGTCGGCGATCATGATTGGAAACCAACCCCCACCGGCAAAATTATTGTTGACTTTCTTCGGGACAAGCTGCCCGCTTTTGTGGATACCGGCTTGAACCTGGTGGATGTTCGTGATACGGCGCTCGGCCATCTGCTGGCTGCGGAACGTGGGAAACCGGGAGAGCGGTACATCTTGGGTTGTGAAAACATAACACTAAAGGAAATTCTCGGGCGTTTGGGAACCCTGGCTGCTAAGCCCGCTCCGCGAACCCAAGTTCCTTACCCTGTCGCTTATGCGGCAGGTCTGGTCTCAACCGGGTGGGCGAACTTGACGGGGAAGCCGCCGATGGCTCCGCTGGAAGCGGTCCGCATGGCGCGCAAAAAGATGTTTGTTTCAACGGATAAGGCGAAGCGGGAGCTGTCGTTTCAGCCTCGTCCGGTAAATGAAGCGTTGGGCCGGGCGATCGGCTGGTTCCGCGCTAACAACTACGTTTAGGTATGGCGATTCTCTTTGTTGCCGCCGAAGCGGACGAATTGAAGCCTTTTGCAAAACGGCTGACCGGACTCCGTAAGCTGAATTGGCCTCTTCGTTATGCTTTCGAGGGCATCCTGCACGGTAAGCGCGTGATGCTGGCGGCGAATGGAGAAGGGCCGAAGCTGGCGGCGCAAGCGGCGGAAGTAGCGATTCGCGCGATCACTGCGGCCGAGCTTTCCGCTTCCAAGCTGGAAGCAGTAGTCAGTGTCGGGTATTGCGGCGCGCTCACGCCGGAAGGACGCGAAGGGCAAGTCATTGTCGCTATAGAGGTGCTTGACGGAGCAGAGGGTATGAGGTTTTCCTGTGTAATTCCCCAGACGGAAAGCGCTCATCAGATTGGCGCGCTCATCTCCCAGGACTGCGTGGCGAACGGTTGCTCGGAAAAACAGCAGTTAGCCCAAAGCGGAGCAATCGCGGTAGACATGGAAGCAGCAGGAGTGGCAGCCCGCACAAAACGCGCTGACTTGCCGTTTGCCTGCATCAAAGTAGTAACCGACCGTGCAGACGAGTCGTTTGGATGGGACCTGAACGCGATGCGTACCCCAGACGGGCGAATCGCACGTGGGAAAATTGGAGTTTACGCCTTAACGCATCCAAAGCTCATACCTGAGTTGCTTCGTTGGAAGCGGCGAGCTGGAAGTGCAGCACAGGCGTTAGGAGAGTTTCTTGCCAGTTGCCGAATCAATGTTGAAGGAGATCAAACTTCGGTCGAATGACGCCTTACCTTCTTCGATGAAAGCAGCCGTTTACCGTGGAAATGGCCGTATTTCGGTTGAGTCTGTTCCGGTTCCCGAGATCGGTCCTGGTGAAATAGCGGTGGAAGTCCGAAGTTGTGGCGTGTGTCATACCGATCTCAAAAAGATTGAGTATGATCTGCTGCCGCCTCCTCGTATTTATGGTCATGAGACAGCCGGAGTTGTGGCGGCAGTAGGCGAGGGTGTGACGCGCTTTGCGCCGGGTGATCGCGTGATTGCGTTTCACCACATTCCCTGCGGCAACTGCTTTTACTGCCAGCGGCGCTTGTACGCGCAGTGTCCCCTCTACAAAAAAGTAGGTATTACTGCCGGCTTCGAACCCGCCGGAGGCGGCTTTTCGCAGTATGTTCGCGTTATGGATTGGATTGTCGAGCGTGGCGTTGAGAAAATTCCGGACGGTGTTTCTTTCGATCAGGCTTGCTGGGTGGAACCGGTTAATACGTGTTTAAAGGGCGTAAAACTGCTCGATTTGTGTTCCTATGATGTAGTAGCAGTATTGGGGCAAGGTCCTATTGGACTGATTTTTACGATGCTGGTAGCGCGAACAGGCGCAACGGCGCTGACGACGGACACCATTGATTTCCGCCGGCAGTTGTCGGAGCGATACGGCGCTGCAGCTTTTGACCCGCGCCGACCCGGTCTATCTGAGGCGGTTACGGAAGCGACGGGCGGTCGCGGCGTGGATGCGGTGATTGTGGCAACTAATGCTCCTGGATTAGTGGAGCAAGCTTTAAAGATTTCACGGCCCGGCGCTAAGGTTTTATTGTTTGCTCAGACTTCCCAAACTGAGCGGATCGAGATCGCTGGTTCTGACGTCTGTGTTGGTGAAAGGATGTTATTGGGATCTTACAGCGCGGACGTTGATCTGCAAGCGGAATCGGCGCAATTAGTATTTAGCGGAGCGCTTCCGCTGGAAGA
>JAFAZU010000081.1 GCA_019239585.1 Acidobacteriaceae bacterium | reverse complement strand
GCTGACTTCCGTCAAAATCGAGAAGGTGTAGGGGTCCCATTCCAACAGGATCTGATTGGCCTTGACCGGCGCCCCGTCTTCGACGTTGATCTTTGCGCCGTACACGACCGGGTAACGCTCGCGTTCGCGCTGCTTTTCGTCCACGATGATCAGGATGCCGTTGCGGTTCATCGCAATCAGCTCGCCCTTGTTGTTGCGAACCGTATTGACGTTGCTGAACCGGACATATCCGTTGCTCTTCGCGTCCTGGGTCGATTGCTCGCTGACACGAGTGGCCGCGCCGCCGATGTGGAACGTACGCATGGTCAGCTGCGTGCCGGGCTCGCCGATGGACTGAGCGGAGATGATACCAACGGCCTCGCCGCGCTCCACCATGCGGCCTGTTGCCAGATTACGGCCATAGCAGAGACGGCAGACGCCGCGCTTCGATTCACAGGTCAGCACCGAACGGATCTTCACCCGCTCGATACCGGCAGCCTGAATCGCGCTGGCCAGGTCTTCGGTGATTTCCTGGTTCACGCCGACAATCACGTTGTTTTCGTAATCGCGCTGATCTTCGAGAGCCACGCGGCCTACGATGCGGTCACGCAACGGCTCAATGATTTCGCCCGACTCAATGATCGGCTCGACGTAGATACCGTCGGAAGTTCCGCAGTCGTCCTCGGTAATAATGACGTCCTGGGCCACGTCGCAGAGGCGGCGGGTCAGATAGCCGGAGTCGGCGGTTTTCAAAGCGGTGTCGGCCAGACCCTTACGGGCGCCGTGCGTTGAGATGAAGTACTGGAGCACATTCAGCCCTTCGCGGAAGTTCGCGGTAATCGGGGTTTCGATGATTTCACCCGACGGCTTCGCCATCAAACCGCGCATACCGGACAACTGACGAATCTGCTGCTTCGAGCCACGAGCGCCGGAGTCCGCCATGATGTAAATCGGGTTGAGAACGCGGCCCGTACGGTCGTCTTCCTCCATACCCTTGAACATCTTGTCGGAAACGGCTTCCGTGACCTTGGACCAGATTTCAATGATCTTGTTGTAGCGCTCGGATTGCGTGATTGCGCCTTCCTGATACTGCTGCTGAACTTCGATTACCTGCTTTTCAGCTTCCCGAACCAGGCTGCCCTTTTCTTCCGGCACCACCATGTCATCAATGCCGATGGAAATGCCGGCGCGCGTCGCATACAGGAAGCCGAGCTTCTTGATTTCGTCCAGCATCTGAACGGTGGTCTGTAAGCCGGATTTCAGGTAGCAGTACTGAACCAGTTGAGCAAGACCCTTCTTCTTCAAAAGACCGTTGATGTACGGCATGGAGTCCGGCAGAACGTCATTCAGGATGACACGGCCTACCGTTGTGTCCATATACTGCTTGCTGAACTCAATCGGCTCGGTGTAGATGATGTTCTGGTTGTCGAACGCCTTGGTTAGGTCGATAACCCTACCCGTGTGCCGCAGCTTGATGGGAGTCAGGGTTTCCACTTCGCCCATTTCGAGCGCGATCAGCACGTCGTCAATGGAAGCGAAGGTCCGGCCTGCGCCTTTGGTATTGGGGCGCATTTTGGTGAGGTAATAAAGGCCCAGCACCATATCCTGCGTCGGAATCGCAATGGGCGAACCGTGCGCCGGAGAAAGAATGTTGTTCGAAGCCAGCATTAAAGTGGAAGCTTCGATCTGCGCTTCCGGCGAGAGCGGAATATGAACCGCCATCTGATCACCGTCGAAGTCCGCGTTGAACGCCGTACAGGTCAGCGGGTGCAGTTTGATGGCTTTGCCTTCGACCAGTACCGGCTCGAACGCTTGAATACCGAGGCGGTGCAGCGTGGGAGCGCGGTTCAAGAGAATCGGATGCTCCTTGATGACTTCTTCGAGGATGTCCCACACGACCGGGTCCTGCTGCTCGACCAGTTCCTTGGCCTGCTTGATCGTGGTGCAGTGCCCGCGCTGTTCCAGGCGGTGATAAATAAACGGCTTGAAAAGCTCCAGCGCCATCTTCTTCGGCAGACCGCACTGGTGCAGTTTCAGTTCGGGACCAACCACAATGACGGAACGGCCCGAGTA
>JAFAZU010000751.1 GCA_019239585.1 Acidobacteriaceae bacterium | reverse complement strand
AGCGGTCAAACCGGCTGTTCCTAAAGTACCCGAGAAGCCGGCGTCGGTAGTGACGGTGGCAGTGCAGCAGCCTGCGACAGTTACGGAACAGCCAAAAACCGGAGATTTCAAGCAGGACCTTTACAATGCCCTTTGCAAAGCAGGCTTAAACTATACAGCCGATGCGCTGCAAAGCTCAGAAGTGCGAGTGGAAGGCAACGAGGTGGTAGTGCGCGCTCCGAAGATGATGATGCTGGCCTTGAAAGATCCGGGCCTGTCCCGCATCGCGGCAGAAGTAGCTGGTAAACCCGTGAAGGTCCGAACTGAAGTCGGCGAGGGAACCTTAGCAGCGCCCCCGTCATCGAACGTCAAGTCCGATGGAGAGGATAATCAAGTGCGGCAACGCGCGTTATCGCACCCAGGCGTGAAACGCTTTCAGGAGCTGTTTCCCGAGGCCCAGGTGCGCGCCGTGCGAAATTTGAATGAGTAGACGAGGAATGATTTCATGAAGATGCCCGGCAACATGCAGTCCATGATGAAGCAAGCGCAGCAGATGCAACAAAAGCTGCAGGAGCAGATTGCGGCGATTCGCGTGGAAGCTTCCGCTGGCGGCGGCATGGTCAGCGTGAGGATGGATGGCCAGAAGAATGTGCTTGCGGTGAAGATCGATCCGGAAGTTGCGGGCGACGTGGAGATGCTGCAGGATATGGTCATGGCTGCTTTTAATGAGGCGGCGAAGAAAGTAGACGAAGAGTCCCAGGCCAAGATGGGCGGCATGTTGGGCGGATTGGGCCTGCCTCCGGGCATGTTTTAGGCGTGAGCGTCAATGCCGGAATTTGCAGAACCACTCGCCCGATTGATTCAGGAATGTAAGAAGCTGCCGGGAATCGGCCAGAAGTCCGCTCAACGGATCGCCTTTCACCTGCTGCGCGCTCCTCGCGAAGATGCCGAGAACTTAGCGCAAGCTGTTCTCGACATCAAAGACAAGTTAGGGATTTGCGAGCAGTGCAACAATATCAGCGACGGTGAATTGTGCATCTACTGCCGTGATCCGCACCGCGATCAGGCGGAGATATGTGTTGTGGAAGAGCCGCACAACATTCTGCCGATTGAGACGACGCACACATTTCGTGGTTTGTATCACGTGCTGCACGGCGCGCTTTCTCCTTTGCGCGGCATCGGCCCGGAACAACTGAAGATTAAAAGCCTTGTGGATCGCCTCCATAATCATGAGGTGCAAGAAATTATTATCGCCACGAATCCCACGGTGGAAGGGGAAGCCACGGCTGTATACCTTTCTAAATTGCTGAAGCCGCTTGGTCCCCGTGTGACGCGGATTGCAATGGGTATACCAGTCGGGAGCGACTTGGAATTTGCCGATGAGGTGACCATGTCCCGTTCGCTCGAAAATCGCCGGGAGATGTAGGGGAGAGCATGAACCCGGACCTTGAAGATTTTCTTGAAGGCGCTTTTTCCTCGATTAAACCGACTTCTGACGCTATCGGGCGGGTCGTTGTAGAGCCTGACTATGACTCCGGCGTAGTGGCCGATGATGAGCAGCAGCTTCGCAGTGAATTCATTGAACTATTAAACGGGCAGAATGTGGACGGCAATGCGCTGAAGTCCCACGATGGCTTTGAAGTAAAAATTCCGGACCGATGTAAACTTCTTTCAAAGTACATTCGGCGGATTACATTTCATGCCGACAGTGTGGAAGGCGATTGGGTGGAAGTCGCTCCCCCGGGCTACTGGATCTGAAACTTGATAAATCAGTAGTATTTCCAATTCTTAGCGCGCTGGTGCGAGTGATAATGCGTCGCTAAAACTTGGACTACCTACAAACAGAACTCCGAAAATCCGGCCCTCGGCAGACCAAAAATTAGCTGTATCAGACAGAATGGACTCTAATGTGGCGAGATCCTGCCGAGGCAACGCTAATAAATTATCGGCTTGGTCGAAAACGATAAGCCAGCCTTCCCCTTCATTGAAATCGCGTAGAAATTCTTCGAGCGAATCCCAATTGCAACTGTAATAGTCCGGAAACGACAGAGCCTTCCCAATTGCATTCATCAGCCCGGCTTTTGACGTAACTCCAGAGAGGTTTATCCGCCAGACGTAAATTCCTTCACGGGAAACAGCGTCCTGAATATCATTGGCTATTGATGTGGCTCCAATAACCTGAATGCCTTTAATTAACCCTGCCATTATCGAATCCTCACGAAACTGTCATAGTGATTAGGAGTGTAGTAAACTTCGCCGCCTTGGCCAATAACTAAACGCTCAGCGCCCCGATTTGTCACACTTGCCTGTGGCTGAACGGTATACTCCTTGTACCCTGACGGTTTATTAGGCAAATCCCTTCTCGATTCTGAAATAAAATTCCATCGCGGCTGTACCGCCAGGTTCCATTAGCAATATCGTCAAGGGTTGTCTAACTCGCCGAGTAGTATCTAGATTCTTAAAAGGAATGGTCCTTTTCGCCCTTTCCAAAGTATTGCAAAAGTTAAACTGAAATCAGTGTTAGTCACCATCGGATCACAGCCCCAGCGTCCTTCCTGGCTGCGCGCGCCAGCTCCTGTAGGCGCGAATTATCAGGAGTTAAAGGAACTGGTTACCCGGCTGCAGCTTCATACGGTTTGTGAAAGCGCGGCTTGCCCGAATGTGGGGGAGTGCTGGAACCGGCGCACGGCCACGTTCATGATTCTTGGAAATGTCTGTACCCGGCGCTGCGGTTTTTGCGCGGTAGGGAAAGGCGCTCCGCTGCCG
>JAFAZU010000648.1 GCA_019239585.1 Acidobacteriaceae bacterium | reverse complement strand
GTTTCCACCTCGCCCGTTTCCTTCGATTGAAAGCCTTCTTTTTGGAAGAACTCCACCGCTTGGTCAAAGGTCATCTGGCCGGTGTGCATCTTAATGCCGACAATAAAACGCGCATCCCGAAGAAGGGCGTCCTGCAACTGGCCTAGCTGAATCATTTTCGACTGTCGGAGGTCTTTCGCGCCGTTGCCGGGCTGACCGAACCCTTCCTCCAGCATCATCTGCTCGCAGTAATGGGCCCATCCTTCCGCGTTGGAAGCAGCGCCCAATACCTTGCGAACGGCGGAAGGAGCTTCCTGCACCCAAAGGAACTGAACATAGTGGCCGGGGTAAGCTTCATGAACAGATGTGCTAACAATCGTTCCTACGTTAAACATGTGCATGAAGCCTTCCGTGCGCTCTGGGCGCCATGATTTTTCCGGCAGCGTGACATTGAAATACGCTTCCTTTGCCACGCGCTCAAAAGGCCCTGGAGTATCCATGGAAGCGAAAGTAGTAGCCCGCATAAAGGGCGGCGTCTCTTCGAGCGTGGGCCGCACGTCGGAAGGAATCGTAATGATACGTTTCTCCTGAATAAATTTAATTAAACCCGTGAACGTGTCCCGGAAACTTGCTAGCAGTTCTGAAGGAGCAGGATGGTCACGGCCCAACTCCAGCAGAATCTGTTCCGGCGTTTTGGAAGGATCGAGCTCTTTCGCGATCCGGCGAAATTCCGCTTGGTTTTTGTGCAGATCACCATAGCCGATGTTCAGCAGTTGCGAAAGCGGGAGATCCACCATTTCGTCATACGCAAGTTTTCTGCTGAATACATCGGCCCCGATCCGGAAATCCCCGTGAGAGCGCGGCAGCACATCCGACCGCAGCCAATCTCGGTATTCTTCCAAGGCGCTCAGCACACGGGCGTTTGTTTCGGCGAACTCCCCTTTGAGTTGTTTGTCCTCAACAGAGGCGAACGCTGCAGTGACATCATTGCGAATAAAATCAATGTTGCCGGGCAATTGCTCCAGCGCGATCTCCGTATAAATGCGAGGGGGATTTTGAAGATTCCGGCGCGCGGCCTCCAAAAAGGCGGGCACTTGCTTTTCACGCGCGATCAGTGATCGGAGCCGATCTTCCGGAGGTGCGAACTTCCGCTCCATAAGCGTGAACAAACTGGCCGTGATGCCGCTTGAATACGTATCGGGATTCTTTTCCCAGGGTCGAATTGTTTCGAGCGTCAGGAGCGTAGAGTGTATGTTGTTCAACACCAACTGCCGATCTGCCTGAGTGCTTCCATCCAGTCGGTCGGGAGGGAACGCCGAGACTTTGCGCTCGAATGCATGAAGGTCAGAGATCTGTTGCTGGATTGTTTGGCGCGACAAGTTCTCCAGTTGAGTATCGAATTGATGAAAGCCAAGCGTTGTGCCCTGGCTCGGCTGATACTTCAAATAAACTTGTTGGAGGTATTGATCCGCTAGTGCGTGAAACTCCTCGACATTTGCTTGCGCTGTCATTCTTTGACTGAAGATCCCGCTGAAAACAAGAACGGCAAAGAACGTGGTAATGCCCTTCATCTGCCCCCGGCTAGTGCCGCCACCTCTGTTAATGCGACCTGCCGCTTGCGTTCATTGGCGCCGCTACGCCAATTGACTTGCGGCAACAGCACGGAAGAATCAATCCGTTCACGATATTCCAGGGCGATATTCATCAAGGAATCAAGCAAGGAATCCGATAGGTAGCGGGGCTTCAGGCCCAAATCAATAAGCTTAGAATGCTTGGCATTGTAGTAGTGCTGTTCCTTTTCCACGCGAGGATCGGGCATGTGTTCGATTTCGACAGCCAGTCCGAGCTTGTGGCCGGCCGTTTGTACCAGTTGTGCCACTTCCAGCACGGAAAACTGTTCCGTAAACTGATTGAACACGCGGCACTCGCCGGGCGCTGCGGGATTTAAACAGGCCAGTTCAACGCATCGGACTGTGTCGCGGATATCCAGAAACCCGCGTGTCTGCCCACCCTGGCCATAAACCGTTAAAGGATGCCCGATAGCTGCCTGCACACAGAACCGGTTGAGCACAGTGCCGAAAACCTCATCATAGTCAAAACGATTGATAAGCGCCTCGTCCATTGCCGCTTCATCTGTGGTGGTTCCGTAGACTACGCCCTGGTTCAGATCCGTGGCGCGTAGACCCCAGATTTTACAGGCGAACATCATATTGTGGCTGTCGTGAACTTTTGACAGATGATAAAACGAACCCGGCTGCTTGGGGAAGGGAAGCACATCGCGGCGTCCTCGATGCTCAATCTCGATATAACCCTCTTCGATGTCGATGTTCGGCGTCCCATATTCGCCCATGGTGCCCAGCTTGACCAAATGGCAGTCCGGCTGTAGTTCGCGCAGCGCAAAGAGAAGGTTTAATGTGCCGACCACGTTGTTCACTTGAGTGAACACTGCGTGCTTGCGGTCGATCATTGAATAGGGGGCGGCGCGCTGTTCGGCAAAGTGAACGACGCTATCCGGCTCGAAGGATTGCATAGCAGAAGCCAGAAAGTCGTAGTCTGTAACATCTCCCACATATAGCTCAATCACGTTTCCGGTGAGCTGCTGCCATACCCGTAACCGCTCGGCCAAGGGCCGGATCGGCGTCAGAGTCTGCACGCCCAGCTCGTAATCCCATTGGCGGCGAGCAAAATTATCAATAATTGAAACCGAGTGTCCTCGTTGGGATAAATACAGCGCAGTGGCCCAGCCACAATAGCCATCCCCACCCAGCACACATATTTTCATTCTTGTCAAAATCTCCTTATCTAGTACAAACACCGGATACTCGGCTAAAATTCCCTATGCGAGCAAACGACGCTATTGTGACGAACAGGTTTGTAAACAGGTAACAGTTTTTGCGGGTATCAGCTCTAGCGGTTATGATTCTGAACGACGCTTGTAGGCTGCACCATACTGGTTCGTGAAGTCGGTCCCACCAGAGCTGTGCCAAGAAAAACAAGAACTGTACCGATCCAGCTCTCTGTGCTGACGTTCTCCTGGAGAAAGACCCTAGCCAGAACAGTCGAAATGATATAACCGACCGCCGTCATGGGCACGACATAGGTCAAATCAGCAAGGCTCAGCAGAGCCATGCGGACCAGCAACGACAGGACCAACAGAATGATACCGGCAGCCACGTAAGGATCCAGCATCGCCCGTAAATAGGGCAGCGGGTTCAGAGACATAACCTGAGAGAAGTGCTTCATTCCCCACGCTAACGACAGATTCCCGAAGGGACGAAGCAGAAGAACCAGAATCAGCAACTGATAAGTGCGCGCGGCGCGGTGGCGGGTGGACATTTCCCTTTCCACTCGCTGGGTACGACTATTTTCGTATGTAGCCATTCGTAGCGCTTCGTTTCCCGCCTTGTCGATGCGCTTC
>JAFAZU010000632.1 GCA_019239585.1 Acidobacteriaceae bacterium | reverse complement strand
AGCGTACCCGTCCTGCTCCCCTGTGCCCTCGTTTCAAAGTTGCAACACTTCCGCCCAGCGTTCGCTGTTGGTAGGCAGCCAAAGCCGTTCGCCGCTTCCGTAGCATTCAGCATATCCGGCAATCGTGTCGGCCTCTTCAAGAGTAATTTGTGATTGATAAAAGCTTGCGATCTGGCGCTTTTGCGCCACCGCATTTTGCGTTCGTAAGATTAGCGGGCTTAGCCCAACGCCGGTTGAGTCTTCAATGGACTTGATTCGGATCTGGACATCAAAAGCTGATGTCCAGGTGATGTAAGGGAGATCCTCATAAAACGCAAGATCTTGAGGCGGCAGGCAAGCGGTAGAGGCTTTCTGCACGGCCATGTGGTCGACATGATTTCCCAGACCAAGCGGCGCAATCGCCAAACTTTGGAGGCAGTGTTGTTGAATGTGCTGCGACAGTTGGCGCAATTCTTCCGGTGAAATTTGTTCAACACTTTGTAGTTGCGTAATCTGACTGAAAGGAAGATGGAGCCGTAAAGGCGCATCCAGTAAATCCAGTGAAATGATTTTTATGCCGTCGTGAATGAAAGCAATCGCCCGTTCATCTTCCGCTTTGCGAATGGCGGAAATCTCCGCGACCGTTTTCACCGGCGCGTGAGGCGCGTAGGCGCTCTCCGTGAAAAAGTTTAGAACCTGCAAATGCAGGGAAGCCATACTCCACAGGCCAAGCGTCAAGCCCAAAGAGAAAACGGCATCATCACAATGCGGCGAAAGGATTGTAATCTTCTCCATTCGCCGCGCGTCGTTAAACTCCCAAAGCGGGCCGTACGGGAAGGGAGAGACCAACCGCTGCGGCAGCCGCCTTAACTGCAAACTCGGGAGCAGCCGTAAGATGTTTGCACAACGTTAAAGCTTGAGCAACCACTTGATCCATGTTGTAGTAACGATAGGTGGCAAGCCGCCCCACAAAGTGAACATTCGGCGTAGCAGCCGCAAGTTCCGCATAACGCTTGTAGAGAGCAGCGTTTTCCGGGGTCGGAACCGGGTAGTACGGATCACCTTCCGCCGCCGGATATTCGTACACAACGCCCGTTTGACGGTGTGCTTGGCCGGTCAAGTGCTTAAACTCAGTCACCCGCGTATAAGCGTGATCGTTGGGGTAATTAATCACAGCAACAGGCTGCAGGAATTCCTTCTTCAGAGTCTTGTGTTCGAAACGCAAGGACCGGTATGGGAGCTCGCCAAAGCGGAATCCGAAGAATTCATCCACCGGACCGGAATAGATTATTTCCTTAAATTTCACTTTGGGCGCTACATCACGATAATCACAACCGAGCTCTAAGGTAATATTCCGGTGATCCAGCATATTCTCGAACATATGCGTAAAGCCGTGCTTCGGCATAACCTGGTAACGATCCGTAAAATAACGGTCATCGCGGTTGGTTCGCACCGGAATGCGAGCGGTCACCAATGCGTCTAATTCAGACGGATCTTTGCCCCACTGCTTACGGGTGTAGTTGCGAAACAGTTTTTCGTAAAGGTCGCGCCCCACTTTGCTGACCACAACGTCTTCGGAGGTGCGAATCGATGTTCGAGGCTCTGCCTGCGAAGCAAAAAACGCCTCCACTTCCGCTTCCGTTTTCAGCTTAAGTCCGTAAAGAGTATTCACGGTATCCTGATTAATCGGAACCGGAACCAGCTTGCCATCGACAGAAGCTAAAACTCGATGCTCATAAGCGCGCCACGATGTAAACTTCGACAAATAATCAAAAACCTGCTCGGAATTGGTATGGAAAATATGCGGACCGTACCGATGAACCAATAAGCCGTCTTCATTAGGGTGGTCGTAGGCATTGCCTCCTATATGTTTCCGGCGGTCAATCACCAGAACCTTTTTTCCCAATGACGCCATCCGCTCCGCAACCACAGCTCCTGCGAAGCCGGCACCTGCAATTAAATAATCAAACATTTCGTACGCCTTCCGCTAATGAATCGACGCTCACCGTTCTCCGATGCGCATCTCGTGAATTATCGAGCAACAACTTGTTTTCCATCAGTTTTTCCATTTCACTGGAAGTTTGATCCCATGAAGATTGCCGAAGAAATTCGTCAGCGCGTTCCCGGAATTCTGGAGTCGACCCTTCTATCAGCAGTCTTTCGCCCGCCTCCAAAAACTGTTGAGCATTTTCGGCAATGCTCACAAGGCCTAACTGCTCATAGGGGGTCACTACGTCCCGTATCGGCGTGGAGATCACTCGCAAGCCGGCCGCTAAATATTCAGGAGTCTTTGTCGGGCTGATGAACCGCGTTGATTCATTCAGCGCGAAAGGGAGCACACCGACATCCCAACCAGACATATAAGCCGGCAAATCCGCGTAAGATTTCATTCCAAGCAAATGAATGTTTGGCGCTGAGGGCAATGTAGCCGGATTGATTTTTACTACCGGGCCTAACAGCACAAACTGCCAGTCAGGACGTTTTTTCGCAACTTGTCTCAGCAGTTCAATATCCATGCGCTCATCAATGACTCCCGCAAAACCAAACCGGGGCTTTCCGATGGATCTCTGATCTTCCGGTTGTTCTCGTACCTGCCGTGCACGTTGGAAGTGCGCCACGTCAACA
>JAFAZU010000582.1 GCA_019239585.1 Acidobacteriaceae bacterium | reverse complement strand
TTATCGGAATTTCCGCCGCTCAAGGAAAGAACTGGATTGTCCACCGTCAAGCTTACATTCGCTGGCCGGACAACCATATAAGTAGTGACGCTGTTCCCATCAGCTCCGCCATACTCGGCGAGGTAAACAACGTTCGTGCCGGACGGCGCAGCGGCGGTTAATGTAAGCGACGTTGGGCTTGTTACCGCAGAAACAGTGTATTGGGCTCCTCCCAGGTAGATCGTGGAGCCTGAAGCGATACCCGGAAACTTGACGCCATTTACCCATTGAACCGATTGCCCAGATACATTGACCACACCCGTGCGGGCGTTCTTCAGAGTCAATCTTCCGGCATCGTCCGCCACAGCCATTACAGAAACGCTGGTATTCAAGTAAGTTGACCAGTTATAAGCGTTGATATAGTTTGCCAAGGCTCGAGCGACATCCCCGGCTGATTCTCCCCCCGCAGCGAGAAAATCAAAGCTGGCGTTATTAATAAATAAGGTAAGCCGGTCGTTAGGTTGGCAGCCCTCAGGGGCAGAAATGTTGTAAGTTCCTTGCGCTACCGAGTAATCACCGGACACGAGCCTTGCATAGTCCCATAACAGTACTTCATATGGATTCCCATCCGCTCGAATCACGCCTAGCTTTGACCAATTAATCCACGAATACTTAGCGGAATCAATCGGCTGCAGTCCTTTATAGCTCAAATCAAAAGTAAGTACTATTTGGGACAGATCAAAATCAGGCAGGTACCTGACAGAGTAGTGTTCAAATGTATTGTCAGCGTCGTAGAGCATGAGCACGCAAAAGTCCGCCATGTCCCGAAAAACGCCGCAAACCGTAAAGCCGGTAGGGCTTGTGCGGCAAAGCGCCGCCGTCGCTCTCACGCCGGTAAAACCGCGAAGATAAAGAGTGCGGTCAGGTTGCAATTTGTAGATCTGTTCTGTGCTCATGGTGGGCCGTAACTGCCAGCCAGAGCGTAGCATCCCTGAAAAATCAGCTATTTATGCCATAGCCGAAGTTCATACGTAAGTGGATGAAAAGACAACGAAAGATTTTTTCCGCACAATTGTGAAAACAAAACGGCCCAGCAAGAATGACCTGCCAGGCCGTTTAAAGATAGGAATTTAAATCAGCAATTACTCGCCGGGTTGACCTTCGCCGCCTTCACGAAGCTGTTTGAGGCGCTCTTCACGCCGCGCAGCCCGTTCCGATGCACGTTTCACGAGTTCCGAGCCAACCAGTTCCAACTTAGCAGTTTCAGCGCCATCGCCTTTACGCCAGCCTAACCTCACAATGCGGGTGTAACCCCCATTGCGCTGGTTGAAACGCGGTCCAAGTTTCTCGAACAGCTTTTCAACCGCTTCTGGCTTGAGAAGATAAGAAGCAGCTAGACGGCGTGCGTGCAGACTATCCTTCTTCGCCAAGGTAATCATCTTTTCGACCAGAGGCTTTGCAGCCTTGGCCTTCGGCACCGTGGTCGTGATCCTCTCCTCTTCGATTACATTCGTGACAAGCCCACGCAGTAGAGCCCGACGGGCGCTGATGTCGCGTTTGAGTTTGGTACCTGCTTTGCGATGCCGCACCGTTATTCCTCGATTCCCGCGTAGTTATCGTGGCTGAAGTCGGATGAAGCCGGAGGTGCGCCGCCAATCAACCGACCCTGGCCATCAAACTTCATACCGAAGCTCAATCCCAGACCCGACAGGATTTCCTTGATTTCGTTCAGCGACTTGCGGCCAAAGTTCTTAGTCCGAAGCATTTCCGACTCGCTCTTCTGCACCAGATCGCCAATCGTCTGGATATTCGCATTCTTCAGGCAGTTGTAGGAACGAACGCTTAATTCCAGCTCTTCTACCGAGCGGTTCAGCACTTCGTTCATCTGGTTAGCAGCGCGCTCAGCCGGCTCCTCGGCGATCTCGGGCGTTTCTTCAAAGTTAATGAAGATCGTCATATGATCCTTGAGCAGCTTGGCTGCCTGACCCACGGCATCTTGCGGCGAAATAGCGCCATTCGTCCAGACTTCAATCGCTAACTTGTCAAAATCGGTGTTCTGGCCGAGACGGGCCGCTTCCACTGTATAGTTGACCTTACGAACGGGCGAGTGAACCGAATCAATCGGAATATAGCCGATCGGCAGGTCTTCATCATAATTGCGGTCAGCGGAAACATAACCACGACCGCTCTTGATCCGCATTTCGATATCGAGCTTGCCGCCTTCACCCACGGTTGCAATGTGCAGATTGCGGTCGAGCACTTCGACATCTGCATCCGTTTCGATCTGGCTGCTCATCACCTCACCGGGCGTGTCCACCCGGAGGCGGGCAATCTTTAACCCTTCGCCCATCATCTTGAACGGCACTTGCTTCAGGTTCAGGATGATATCCGTTGCGTCTTCCACAACGCCGGGAATGGGGCTGAACTCGTGGGATACTCCCTCGATGCGCACGCCCGTAATCGCGGCACCTTCAATCGAGCTAAGCAGCACGCGGCGCAAACCGGTGCCGATGGTGGAACCAAAACCACGCTCAAACGGCTGGGCAGTAAACTGGCCATACCGCTCGGTAAGCGTTTCGGTATTGGCAACTAGACGCTTAGGCTTTTGAAATCCTTTAAACATATGATTTGTTTTAAACCCTTTTCGTCGATGGTCGAAGCGGTTACTTCGAATACAGCTCGACGATGAGCTGTTCGTTCAACTGAATTTGCACCAACTCTTCGCGCTTGGGTTGCTGCAAGACACGGGCCCGGAGCGCGTCACGGTCCACTTCCAGCCATGCAGGGCTGGGAGCATGAGCCGTGGCGTCACGTGCGCCCAAAATTGTAGGATTGTTGCGGGAAGACTCGCGAACTTCGATCACATCACCAGGTTTCACCGTCAAGGAAGGAATGTTCGCCCGGCGACCATTCAAATTAAAATGCCCGTGACGAACCAACTGGCGTGCCTGTGCGCGGCTGGTACCCAGGCCCATGCGATAAACGACATTGTCCAGGCGCTTTTCCAGCATTCCGAGCATCTGTTCGCCGGTGATACCCTTTTGATTCACGGCCTTCTCATAAAGATTCCGGAATTGACCTTCAAGAATTCGATAATACCGGCGCGCTTTCTGCTTTTCACGCAGTTGCAAACCATAGCCGACGAGCTTGGTTTTCTTATCTTTGCCGTGCTGGCCGGGAGCAAAGTTGCGCTTTTCAATCGCGCACTTCTCCGAGTGGCAGCGCTCGCCTTTTAGAAACAATTTCATGCCCTCGCGACGGCAAAGCCGACAAACGGGGCCACTATAACGTGCCAATTTTCAACAACCTCCAACAGGTGCGGTTTACAGCCGACAGGCCTTCATCCCGCTTACGTTCATAAAATTTGTAAAAACGAACCCAATCAAACTCGGCGCTTCTTCGGCGGACGGCAACCGTTGTGCGGAATGGGTGTTACGTCCTTGATAGCCCGTACTTCAATGCCAGCCGTCGCCAGCGCACGAACCGCCGACTCACGGCCCGAGCCGGGACCCGCCACCCGTACGTCCACAGCCCGCAAGCCGGACTCCTTTGCCTTGTTCGCAGCAGTCAGAGAGGCCTGCTGGGCGGCAAACGGAGTTCCTTTCCGCGATCCACGAAAGCCCAGAGAGCCGGAACTCGACCAGGCTAGCGTATTACCGAGCGGGTCCGTAAACGTAACAATCGTGTTATTAAAAGAAGCCTGGATGTGAACCGTCCCGTAAGGAACGTTCTTTCTTTCCTTCTTCTTAAATGTCTTCTTCTTTGCTGCAGTCTTTGCGGGTGCTTTAGCCATCTATCGTCCTTATGTCTTCGTCGCCTTTTTCTTTCCAGCTATTGTGCCCTTGCGTGGGCCTTTGCGGGTACGTGCGTTGGTGTGAGTACGCTGGCCGCGAACCGGCAAGCCACGGCGGTGCCGCAATCCGCGATATGAACCCATTTCCATCAGGCGCTTGATATTCATCGAGACTTCCTTGCGGAGATCGCCCTCGATGGCGCCCTCACCTTCGATCAGATTCCGAAGGTGATTGACTTCTTCTTCCGAAAGATCGTTAATCTTCTTGTCCGGGTCTACTTGCGCCCGATGAAGAAGCGATAAGGCACGGGTCCGCCCGATGCCGTAGATATAGGTCAGCCCGATGGCCGCCCGCTTTCTCGCTGGTAAGTCTATGCCTGCTATACGCGCCATAACCGAATCCTTTAATTAACCCTGCCGCTGCTTGTGCTTGGGATTGCTGCAACTGACCCGCACCACACCATGGCGGTGAATGATCTTGCACTTATCACACAACTTCTTCACTGATGCTCGCACCTTCATGGCATCCTGCCTTTCGTTAATAGCTCTAAAACTCGTCCTCGCGTCCGGTCCTGCACCGAAAGCGCTACCCGCACCCGGTCACCGACCCGTAAACGCACAAAATTAGCCCGCTGCGCCGACGGAAGATGAGCAATTAATTGATGCTCTCCTTCCAGTCTGACACGTACCAACGC
>JAFAZU010000581.1 GCA_019239585.1 Acidobacteriaceae bacterium | reverse complement strand
CAAAGCCCGGCTGAAATCATACATACGCTGTAATTCCTGCTGACGCGACTCGGCCTCTTTTGCTTTTTGACGAGCATTCGAGGAAAGGTGACTCCCGATGACGGCTGTCGCCAGGAACGTAAATAACGCGACCCAGTTTTGGGGATCGGCAATCGTGAGCGTGCCGATGGGAGGAAGGAAAAAAAAGTTGTAGGCCAGCATGCTCCCGAAGGAAGCGATGATGGATTCGCGCAAACCGACGCGCGTCGCCAGGATCAGGATCAGAAGAAGGTAAGTGAAAGCTGCCGTAGCGCTGTTTACCTCAAGCAGACGGAAGTCAACAGCTGTGAGACCGCCAACAGCGCCGAGAACCGCGAGGAAGCGCAAAAGTAGACGCAAGAATTCGAAACTGGCGTTTCCGCTCACCAACTACCTTGTTTACCACCAAACCACCAAATCAGGCCCAGCGTGGCCGTATCTTGCGATTTCACCAGAACGGCGGGATTGTTAGTCAGGAAAAACGGCTGATTCGTGAAATCGCGGCGGTATTCGAGCCGCGTCTGGAAACCATCAACAGGCTGATAAACGGCAGTCAGGGTAACATCCTTCAGGTCCTGCGTGATGCCGCTGAAGAGCCCGCCATTGTCCTTCAGGTAGGCAAATCTGCCGTTGAGAGCAAGCGAGTTCGTCAATTGCCGGTGCAGATAGCCGACGCCGCCATAGACGCGAGTAGGGGCTGAGTTGGAAGCCACCCGATTAATGACGTAATCACCTTCCAGGGCAGTACTCCACTTCGAGCCGAGGTTGAACGACGCATATGAATCAATAATGTGAGTGCGGCCATCGTGGGGCGTAGTCACGGGAGTAATCGAGAGGCCGGGTTGGGTCGGCAGAGTGGGAACACCAGGATTTAAAGCAGGCACAACATCGCGTTGTTCCTGCCCTTCATAGTAGTTCAAGTTCCAACTGATATCTTTTGTGGGCTTGACTGTAATGATGGCTGCCTGGCTTTTGAAACCGTTAAAATCCTCGGTTTGGTTTTCGCCGTTGACCAGCCAGTATTGAAGGCTCAGTTTGCTGCCGGGATTGTAGGTAGCGCGCAGTCCTGTGTGATAGAAGGGCAGAAAGTTGAAGAAGTACGAGCGCGAGTAATTGAGCTGATCTTTGACATAATTCGACTCGTACCCTAAGGAGCTGGCAAACTTGCCAAAGTCAACCTGCAGGCCGCTTCCGATTGGCAGAATGTAGGAGCCATAGGCCTGGAAAATGTTGCGGTAAATCTGCGGCCGGGGTTCGTTTTGCGCGCCGCCCTGCATAGCGTCCGTACTCTGCCCGAACATTAAATCCAGCCGATAGCCGAACCGTCGGTGGGCCGAAAGGTCAGGTGCGCGCTCCATGACGACACCGGCCTGACTCACCGTGAAATTGTTGGAAGTTACATCAAAGGCACGCAGTAGGTTAACGCGGCCAATTGGATGATTGAAGTTGTAGCCGTAGTAGCCGTCGAAGTCAAAATTAAGTGTGGTCCCATCGGAAAAGGCCAAGGGAGACTTTTCCGGAGTGGGCGGGGTGACTGGCGTTGCCTGCACGGAGGAACTCGACGGCACTGCGGGCGCAGTTTGGGCAGGCGCAGGAGTTGGCGAAGCGCTAGTAGCAACCTTGTTTTCCAGGGCTGAAACGCGCTGCTGCAGTTGCTCGATGCGGTCCAGCAGCATCTTTTCCCGGTCCGTCAGCGATGGTCCGCTGTCGGTTTGCGTTTGTGAATGAGCAACGGAGGCCCAAAAAGCAGCCAAAAGGAACGCAGAAAGCGCGGTGCTATGACGGCACATAGTTAATGCCTAGGAAACTGCTGGTCGAGGGCAAGATTCAGTTTCAGAACGTTGATACGAGACTCGCCTAGAAATCCCAGATCACGACTCTCCGTTCCGGCATCCACCAGTTTTCGAATGATGTCGGGATTAGCGCCACGCGCCTGGGCTACGCGCGCCACTTGCGCTTGAGCATTGGCTATGCTGATATGCGGGTCCAGGCCGCTTCCTGAAGCAGTGAGCGCGTCAGCAGGAATGGAGCCGCTGAAGGCAGGATTTTCCTTGCGGAACTGATCCGCGGAAGCTTTAACCCGGTCATAAAGTTTTTGGCTGGTGGGTCCCAGGTTGGAGCCGCCCGACGCCGTCGGGTCGTATCCGTCATTGCCGGCAGCGGAAGGACGTCCGTGAAAGTACTCGGGCTTCGTAAAGTTCTGCCCCAGCAGGGACGAGCCGATAACCTGGCCGTTGATCTTTACCAAGCTCCCATTTGCCTGATTCCTGAATAACACCTGGCACAAGGCGGTAACGACACCCGGATATAAAAACCCGGTCAAAACCGTAAGAAGAATTGTCATCCTCAGGGCGGGCATGAGTTGTTGAAACATTAATTTTTTCCTCTCTTTTAAGCCAAGTGCAGCCAAACTAGCAGTTGGTCGATGATCCAGATACCAGGGAACGGAACAATGATTCCTCCCAAGCCGTAGATCAAGATATTACGCCGTAGGAGCGACGCTGCGCCGAGCGGACGGTACTTCACGCCGCGCAAGGCCAAAGGCACAAGCGCGATAATAATTAACGCATTGAAGATGACAGCCGCGAGCACGGCGCTTTGGGGCGTATGCAGCCCCATGATATTGAAGCGACCCAAGGCCGGATAAGTCGCCATGAACATGGCCGGGATAATGGCAAAGTACTTCGCTACGTCATTGGCAATGGAGAATGTAGTGAGCGCGCCTCGCGTAATCAGAAGCTGTTTGCCAATGGCCACAATTTCAATCAGCTTGGTTGGATTGCTGTCCAGGTCCACCATGTTGCCGGCTTCCTTAGCGGCCATAGTACCGGTATTCATCGCTACGCCAACGTCAGCCTGCGCCAGGGCGGGAGCGTCATTCGTGCCATCCCCCGTCATGGCGACGAGACGTCCTTCAGCTTGTTCCTTTTTGATATAAGCGAGTTTATCGGCGGGCGTAGCCTGCGCAAGAAAGTCATCTACGCCCGCTTCATGAGCAATAGCGGCAGCGGTGAGCGGGTTATCGCCGGTAATCATAACAGAGCGGATGCCCATAGTGCGGAGCTGCTGCATGCGCTCCTTCATGCCGCCCTTCACGATGTCTTTCAGATGAATGATGCCGAGCGCGCGGGAACCATCCGCCACCGCCAGCGGAGTGCCGCCGTTTCGTGAGATGCGGTCCGAGGCTTCTTCATAACCGGGCGGAATCGTTCCGCCGCGTTCTTTTACAAAATGGGCAACCGCCGTACTTGCGCCTTTCCGCAAGGCGCGCCCGTCAATGTCTACGCCGCTCATGCGAGTATAAGCCGAGAACGGAATGAAGTTGGCCTCATGCTGTGCTACTTCACGGCCCCGCAAACCATACTTCTCTTTCGCCAGTACCACGACGGACCGGCCTTCGGGAGTTTCATCCGCTAAGCTGGAAAGCTGCGCTGCGTCAGCGAGCTCCTCTTCCGTAACGCCGCTGAAGGGAATGAATTCAACGGCCTGACGATTACCAAGAGTGATCGTTCCGGTTTTATCGAGCAGCAAAGTGTTCACGTCACCGGAAGCTTCTACTGCCTTGCCACTCATGGCCAGCACATTGTCCTGCATTACCCGGTCCATGCCTGCAATACCAATTGCGGAGAGTAGGCCGCCAATGGTTGTCGGTATCAAACAAACCAGCAAGGACACTAGCACCGCAATAGTGGGGACCGTTCCTGCGCCTGCCGAGGCGACGGAATATATAGCAAATGGATGTAAAGTGGCAACAGCTAGTAGAAAGATGAGCGTCAGCCCCGCAATCAGAATGTTCAAAGCAATCTCGTTGGGCGTCTTCTGGCGTTCCGCGCCTTCCACCAGTGCAATCATCCTGTCTAGAAACGTTTCGCCCGGGTTGGAGGTAATACGAATTTTGATCTGGTCGGAAAGAACTTTGGTACCACCTGTCACCGCGCTGCGATCCCCGCCGGATTCACGGATAACGGGAGCACTTTCGCCCGTGATTACCGATTCATCCACCGTAGCGATTCCTTCGAGCACTTCGCCATCGCCCGGAATCAGGTCGCCGGTTTCGGCTAGAACGATATCGCCCGCCCGCAGCTTGGAGCCCGGCACGGTCTCTGTCTTTCCATTCAATAGACGTTTGGCCATCGTATCGGTTTTAGCTTTGCGGAGCGTGTCCGCTTGCGCCTTGCCGCGCGCTTCGGCCATGGCCTCCGCAAAATTGGCAAACAGAACCGTGAACCACAACCAGAGCGCAATCTGGAACTCGAAGCCCAGGGTCGCGTGCTTAGTGAAGAGGTCGCGCAACAGGAATACAGTTACCAAAGCCGCTCCGACTTCCACGACAAACATCACCGGATTTTTGATCAAGGTGAGCGGATTCAATTTCACGAACGAATCACGCGTGGCGCGCCGGACAATTTCAGGGTCGAATAACGGCCGGGAACGACTCAACTTATGAGGCAACAGGGAGGTGGAATCCTGCTGCGGCTGTATGGGTCTAGGCGTAGGTGTCTGAACGGAAGTGGCCATGAATTAGCTCCAAAGAGGGAAGAGCAGGAAAGAGAACAGCTTGCCGTCCTGCATCAGGTAATGTTCAACAATAGGCCCCAGAGCGAGCGCCGGAAAGAAGGTCAGCGCTCCCACCAAAATAACGGTTCCTACCAGCAGACTTGCAAACAGCGGGCCATGTGTGGGCAGCGTGCCGCTCGTGAACGGAATTTTCTTCTTGGTCGCGAGGCTGCCCGCTGCTGCGAGCAGAGGAATCAGAAAGAAAAAGCGGCCGATCAGCATCGCTAAACCGAGCGTGAAATTATACCAAGGCGTGTTCGGACTGAGGCCGCCAAACGCACTCCCGTTGTTGCCGGTAGCGCTGGAGTAGGCGTACAAATCCTCGCTGAATCCGTGCGCCCCCGAGTTCCCGAAGCTGGCCGTAGCCGGACCGGGCGGGTTCCAATAGCTATGCGGGACCGGCTGCCCTTTGGCATCTTTGTCGGGGCCAGGAGCCGGAAA
>JAFAZU010000510.1 GCA_019239585.1 Acidobacteriaceae bacterium | reverse complement strand
TGTGTGCCCAGATTGGCTTGCCCGATCAAGTAATTAGAGAAATACGCCAGCAGGATACCCGCAACCACGTTGAACTGAAAGAATCCCACTAATCTTCCGCGCCACTTCGCCGGCGCAATCTCCGCGATATACATTGGCCCCAGAACAGAAGATCCGCCAATGCCGAGACCTCCAATAAAACGAAACACCAACAGCGAGTACCAATCCCAAGCTATCGCGCACCCCAAAGCCGAAAGCAGATACAGCACTGCCATTCCGCGCAAACTATCGCGTCTTCCATAACGATCTCCCGGTATTCCCGCCACCAAGGAGCCAATAACCGTTCCGAGCAGTGCGATCGCAACGGTTACGCCCAGGCTGTAAGGCGTAAGCTGAAATGTCTGCGTTAAGCCCGCCGTAGTACCGGCAATGACGGCCGTATCAAATCCGAACAGCAGCCCGCCCAAAGCTGCGACAATCGTGCTCTTTACCAGTGAGGCAGTGAGTCTCATGCTTTCCGATCCTTTAAGAGTTTACTTTCAACCGACGCTACCTCACGGATTTGCTCCGCCAATACCAACGCGCCCAGCACTCCCGCCCGACTGCCAAGCCCCGGAGGCTGGATGTAAAAATCTAATTGGTGAAGCACTTCTTCGCGCCGGATGTATCCGTTCATAATGCGCGCAAACTCTTTTCTCAACAGGTCAAACAAGTGCGGCTGCTGCATCACTCCGCCTCCTAAGATGATCCTTCGCGGCGACAGCGTCACTGTAAGGTTCATCACTGCTAACCCGAGATAGTGTGCCTCCAATTCCCAGGCCGGATGTTCGGGAGGCAGCGTCAATGCCGGCTGCCCCCAACGCGCCTGTAACGCCGGACCGCACGCCAGGCCCTCAAAGCAATCGCCATGATAAGGGCAGATACCCTCGAAAGGGTCGCGTGATTTGTCGTGCGGCAGGTGCAAATGTCCGATCTCCGGGTGCAACAATCCATGCACCACTCGTCCGTGCGCCAGTACGCCGCCGCCGATCCCGGTTCCGATCGTCAGATAAATAGCATCGTCCAGCCCGCGCGCCGCGCCCCAGCGCGCCTCGCCCAGTACCGCTGCATTCACATCCGTATCGAAGTTAACAGGAACGTCGAGCGCACGCTGTACCGTGCCCGCCAGATCAAAATCCTGCCAACCTACTTTCGGTGTGGAAGTAATACGGCCATAGTTGGCAGAGGCCGGATCGAGATCCACTGGCCCAAAGGACCCGATGCCGATCGCGTCGAGGTTTCCACTTCGCTCCTGACGGAAAAAGTCGATAACCGCCGCCAGAGTAATCTCCGGAGTCGAGGTTGGAAACTGCCTCGTTCGAAGATCATCCGGCCCTGTTCCGATTCCACAGACGAACTTTGTCCCACCTGCTTCGATTGCGCCAAGCACCTTATGAGTATATGCAAGCGGTTTAATGGACAGGTCTATTCTCAAGCCACTGTCATGCTCTCAGCCCCACTCGCTTCAGCAATGATGTAAACCGAGGATCGCCACGCAGGGGGTCAAGCAGCGGATACACATTGAGAAAAACCATGGGATAGCACCGCTCCGCGTATCCTCTCTCCAGCCACTCAAATGCCTCGTCCTTTTGACCGAGCGCAGCGTAAACGTACGCGAAAAAAGGCGGCGCTATATATCGCCTGCGTGAAATCGCTTTCAACTTTGCCAGTATGTCAGCCACTTTGCCCATTTCACCTATGGCTGCGTACACCGATCCTATCTGCGAGAGAACTCCTGCATCTTCGCCAGACAGCCTCAGAGCTGTTTGTAGCTCGGACAAGCCCTTCCTATACATCTTTTTCTGCACATATACTTCACCCAGGTTGATGTGTACTAAGGCAAAGTTTGGCTCCAGGCTCCTTAACCGGCCTAAGCTTTCCAATGCACGGTCGTACTGCCGCTGCAGGTAAAAAGAGTTGCCAAGACCCGCTCTCGCCGTCAGCAGCAGCGGATCTAGTTCCAGCGCGCGTCGGAGCTCGGCTTGCGCCTCACCAAAACGACTTAACACGTTGAGCAGGCGGGCGAACGCCGCATGCGCTGGCGCGTAATTCGGATTGAGCGAGATGGCGGTGCGGTAACTCTCCTCAGCCTGCTTAAACTGCCACTCGTAGAAGAAGGAAATGTAAGCCCGGCTCAAATGCGACTCCGCCAGAGTCGGCTCAAGCTGCAGTGCCTTCTGCGCCGCAGCTTGAGCTTTCTGTGCTACTTCGGTCGGCGGGATAAAGGCGCTCTCAGAAATGTAAGCATCTGAAATTCCTGTGTAGGCCAGCGCAAATTGTGGATCGTGCGCGGCAGCTTGGTTAAACATCTCGAGGCTGCGACGCGCCCCTTCGTTGGTCCGCTTATTTAGGTAATAGCGCCCCTCAAGGTAAAGTTGGTATGCTTCGCCGTTCTGCGGCTTGCGGCGCTCGATTCGCTTGCGCTCATTTTCTTGGAGCGGGCCGCGCAACTTCTCGCATACGACTTCCACAATCTTGCTTTCCAAATTTGAGCTCGCGCTCAAATTGAGCGGATACTCGGCATGCAAGATCTCGCGGTTGCTTCGAACATCGCTCAAGGCCACTTTAACAATTCGGCTTCCATCGCTCTCCCGGATCTGGCCGTTCACAATAGAACTCACTTCGAGCTTTTCTCCGATCTGGCTGGGCGGGAGCGTTGCATTCTTATACGGAAGTACCGAGGATCGGGATCGAACCGCAAAGTCCAGAATCTGTGACAAGTCATTGATCAGGCTCTCGCTCAAGCCTTCACTTAAATAGTCCAGGTTGGGATCACCCGTCGCATTCGCAAACGGCAGTACGGCGAGGGTTTTCAAACCGCCAGCCCATTGCTTGCGCGCCCAATAACCACCAACCAGCGCAACCGATATGCCTGCTGTCCACGCTGATGCTATCCACCCTCGGCGGTTCAATATCCATTCCGGTTTGCGCTTTGATGCGTCCCTTAACTGCCGGAGTTCCACGCTGAGTTCGCGGGCTGTCGGATAACGCCGCTCCGGTTGCTTCGCATGACACTTAGCCAGGATTCGATCCAGCTCCTCCGGCGCCTGAGGAACGAGGCTCGATAGAGATTCCGGAGTGTGATGAGCAATTCGCCATAATGTTTCCTGCATTGTGGGCCCACGAAACGGATTGGTTTGAGTTGCTAATTCATAAATCAAGGTTGCGCAGGAAAAAACGTCGCTGGCGGCTGTGACACGTCCACCTACCGCCTGCTCCGGACTCATGTACGGCATGGTGCCTCGCAGGGTGTTGGTAGCGGTCGCTGCCAGATCATCCGGCACAGGCCCCATTGTCAGAGTCTCGACCTCTTCCATTTTGGCCAGCCCAAAATCAAGGACCTTCACAAGGCCCCCTTCGGTCATTATGAGGTTGGACGGCTTTATGTCACGATGCACGATACCCATCGCGTGCGCCGCGCCGAGGGCATCGGCTACTTGCACGCCTACGTCAATGACCTGCTCCACTGTCATGGGCGTCTCGGCAATGATGGCGCTCAGCGTTCGTCCTTCGACAAACTCCATGACAATGTAGCTGCGTCCCGTCTCCTCATCGAACTCGTAAATCTGTGCGATGTTTGGATGACTAAGTCTCGATATAGCCCGCGCCTCGGTTTCCAACATGCGGCGTCGCTCCGCGTCCTTTGAGAAAGCCTCGGGCAGAACTTTAATGGCGACCTTACGGCCGAGCCTCAGATCTACCGCCAGATACACTTCTCCCATTCCTCCGGTCCCGAGCGGCTTTTGGACGGAGTAATGCGAAAGAACCTGCGGATTCATACAGCAGCTTGTGTTTTCTACAGCGAGTGTTAACCTAGCATCTCACAACGAGACGCATCAAGAATGGCCAAAATTAGACCTATTATTGTGATTTAACTTACAATTACACTCCGCCGCAAAGCTCCGTTTGCATTTACGGGCTTACTGCTCTATAGTAGGCAATCGGAGGTTCCATGAAGCGCCTGTTTTCTGCTGCTGTTCTCTTGCTTATTCCTGTACTGTCTGTTACTGCGCAGGGAATGGATCAGCCTCCCGAAGTTCCTGAACCGGCTACCTGGGCGCTGGCCCTGCTTGGCGGGGGCAGTGTACTAGTGGTTTCTTATCTCCGTAAGCGTCGCCGCTAGTTCTGTACAGCAACGATCGTTATCTATTCGGATTACGTGAATTATCCTCGCACTGGAAGAACCGTCATCGCGTAAACAATCACTGTTACTAACAAGCCTATAACCAGGTAAAACAATGCGTTATTGGCCGCTGAACCCCTGTTGACTGATTCCGAATGTTGCATACGCAAGGCAATTGCAACTACGTATCCAAACCAGAACACCACATTTTTATTGACAAGCCTTCCCAACAGTGCTAATTTTTTAGCAAGGTGCTAAATTCACAGCATAAGCTCAGCCGCCGTGAGCGCCAGATCATGGACGTACTCTACCGCTTGGACCGTGCGACTGTCGGTGAGATCCTTGCCGCTCTTCCCGACCCCCCCAGCTACTCAGCAGTACGGGCCATGCTGCGCATCTTGGAAGAGAAACAACATATCACTCACGAGGAGAAAGATCTTCGCTACGTGTACCTGCCGGTTGTCTCGCGGGAGAAAGCGCGCCGATCTGCACTGCGCCACATGCTCGATACGTTCTTCGACGGCTCACCGGAACAGGCTGTGGCTACTTTGCTGGACGTATCGGCCCGAAACCTGTCGGCAGAGGAACTGGACCGTCTAGCCGCTTTGATTCAGAAAGCTAAGGAGGAGGGCCGCTGATGTATTGGGCCGGTCTATTGATCCACTCCGGGGCGATCCTTGCTGCTGCCAGCCTTTTGGGCTGCATCCCGCGAAAGCTGCTGCCTCATCAGCGCCACCGGCTCATCCTGACAGGATTCGGGCTTTTGCTCATTTGGCCCTTACTTTCGGCGGCGGTGCCGCACATTCAGGTCCCTCTTTGGCCCTCTTTACGCACACACGATTCCGTAACGGTCCAGCAAACAATCCTCGCTATCGGACCGCGCTCTGTAGAATCGCAAGCCGCTAACTGGCCTATGGTTATCTGGGCTGTCGGCGTAGCACTTGCTTTGATACCTGTCGCCCTCGGCCATCTTAGCGTGTTTCGTATCGCACGTCGGGCCACTCGGCTGAATGATGAGGGTTCCATGCGGCTCCTGCAAACCTCCTGCCGCGAGCTAGGGATGAGAAAGATGCCTGCATTGCTGGTAGTCGCAGAGCCTGTGGTGCCCCTTACTTTCGGACTACGCCGACCGCGGATCTTGCTGCCATCCGATTACACCTGCTGGTCCTATCACCGACAGCATGCCGTCCTACTTCACGAACTGGCGCATATACAAAGGTATGATGTTCTTGCCCAACTTTTTGCGAATCTCATAGCGGCAATCTGGTGGTTCCAGCCCCTTTGTTGGATCAACTGCCGAAGTCTGCGGCGCGAAAGTGAACGGGCCTGTGACGCCCTGGTGCTCGCCGCAGGAGTACGGCCTTCGGATTACGCCACAGAACTGCTTGAGATTGCCCACGGCTTCAGCCAGGGCCAGCGCTGGTCATCCGCCGCGATTACAGTCGCTCGACGCGGCGAATTAGAAGCCCGCCTGCACGCGATTCTTGATCCGCACCCAAGCAGCGGAACAAAAAAATCACTCTTTGTAGCGTTAACAGCTCTCGCCGTATGGTCCCTGACTGCTTCCGCTATTACTCCCAGCTCCCAACAAACCAATTCATCAGGAGGTATATTCATGAAACGCACAGTATTATCCGGTCTGCTGTCTTCGGTAGGCCTTTCTGCCGCCACGATTGGCGGTTCACTCTTTGACCCAAGCGGAGCGGCAGTTGCTCAAGCCAAAGCATCGCTCTACAACCCAGAAACAAAGGCCACAGCGGAGACCACAACGACTCCGGACGGCAAATTCTCTTTCGAGAACTTGCCTGCAGGTCAGTACATCTTACGCGTTGAAAAGCCTGGCTTCGCTTCTTTGTTCCGTGAATTTAACGTCGGGACCGACTCCAAGCTGGAACGGGGATTGACCTTAAAGTTAGGCGCAAAAGAAGAAGCAGCAGTAACGCAAGTAGCGAAGGGCGAGCGCACTGCTTTCGGGCAATCCACAGATGGGCAGCCGATTCGTATTGGCGGAAAAGTGGCGCAGGCGAACCTTGTTACAAAGGTACAGCCCATCTATCCAATCTCGGCAAAGCAAGCCGGAATACAAGGAACCGTCGATTTGGAAACGGTGATTTCAAAGGACGGCGTACCGCTAGAGATCCGGGTGAACTCCTCGCCCAGCGACGACCTCACGCAATCCGCCCTGGAAGCCGTGCGTCAATGGCGCTATCGTCCAACGCTGTTGAACGGAGAGCCAATCGAGGTAGTCACGAATGTAATCGTGAACTACACGTTGGCGCCCTAGTTTCACCGTAACTATCATGCACCTATCTGAAACGCAGGTTGGTATTTGCACGATTGTTGACAAACGTCAATTGACGTTTTACATTCGTCAGAAGTGATCCAGAGCTTCAGGCATAAAGGCTTGCGGAGTCTGTTTGAACAGGATGACAGCCGCAAGCTTCCAGCCGATCAAATCGATCGCCTGCGCCTGATCTTGTCGGCATTGGACCAAGCGACTGATGTGCAGGATATGAGTCAACCCACATTTCGGCTGCATCCACTCAAAGGCAACCGTAAGGGCTTTTGGGCAGTCACCGTGCGGGCCA
>JAFAZU010000505.1 GCA_019239585.1 Acidobacteriaceae bacterium | reverse complement strand
GATTACAGGGCGGCGCTCCCGGCGCTTGCGGCCGTACCGTGCTGACTGAGGACGGCAAAGAGCGAATCTTACCCGGCAAGTGCAACATCGAAGCGCCCGCCGGGGCAATAATACGAGTTGAAACACCGGGTGGCGGGGGATGGGGTGCAGTCTGAAAGCTCTACTATTCGTATCGTAAGGCCCGTATCGGATCTACGTAAATTGCTTGTCTCAACGGCAAAGCGGTCGCAGTCAATCCAGCTACAATCAAGATTCCAACGCTAACGAGGAGCGTTGGTAGATCCGTTGCCGTTAAGCCAAACAGCAGACTCTTCAGGGCAGTGACCGACGCCAATGCCAGTGGTATGCCTACTATCACGCCAACCACGATCACAACCAGGCTTTCCCGGAGAAATAGCTTTGCAACATCGGCCCGCTGAGCGCCTAACGCAAAGCGCACTCCGATTTCTCGCGTCCGGCGCGTTACAGCATAAACAATAACACCATACAGCCCAATACCAGTCAGCAGGGTAGCCAATCCCGCAAACAAACTGGATAGATAGCTGAGGATACGTTCCGAAGAGAGACCCGCATCAATTTGAGAGTGGAGCGTGCGGATGGAAGACACGGCTGTTTTCTGATCCACGCTACGAACCAGCGCTAGCAACGACCGAGTCAGTTTTGATGGATCGACTTGCGTGCGCAGCAGGAGAGTTAGACTCGTATGATAAGTTTGCTTCTCCGGCACATAAATGGTGTCAACCGGCTGCTTTCTAGGATTCATTTCGCGCGCATTGGCCACTACTCCAACAATTTCAATATCAGCCGTTTCTTCCTTAATATGTTGCCCCAGCGGTGAGCGCCCGGCAAGATAGTGCTGAACAAATGTCTCGTTGACAATCGCCACTTTCTGCGACTTCGCCGTGTCCGCATCCGAGAAATCTCTTCCGAGGAGGCGTGGCTGATTGAGCGTAACAAAATAATTAGGGCTAATTGCATGAAAAAATGCAGACTGTTCGTCTCGGCGCTTTCCCGTGAAGCCGGGCACCTCGATATCTACCGTTATCGCGTTCCCGCTAAATGGAACAAATAAAACCAAGCTTGCTGCCTGAATTCCCGGAAGCAGGCGAACCCGCCGTAGTATTTCATCCCGAATCTGAGTAGCCCGCGCATCGGAGTGACCGCCCACATCTGTATCAAGGGAAAGAGCCATTACCTTTTCAGGCTGAAAACCTAGATTGACAGTCTGCAAGCTCCTGAGTGTTCGCGTTAACAGTCCCGCTGCAAACAGAACGAGTAGTGATAAAGCAACCTGGGCAACTACCAGGAATTTACGCAAGGACCCTCGATCTCCGGGCCGTAAACCTCCGCTTCCTTCATCCTTCAGATTCGGCAGGAGATCTGGCCGTGTCGCCTGATAAGCAGGCACGAGACCGAAAAGGATAGCTGTCGCAAACGAAAGGGCAAGGGCAAACCACAGTACAGTTGAATCCGGCGAGACATGCAAAGCATAAACTGCCGGTCTCCCCTCGTTTAAGAAAGTCAAAAGCGTGCTGTTCATCCATAACGAGAGGACAACTCCCACAGCACCGCCGCAGAATGCCAATAACAGACTCTCGATAAGTAATTGCCGTATCAATCGGGGTCGCGATGCGCCTAACGATAACCGGACAGCAAACTCCTTTTTGCGCGCATTGGCCCGAGCCAGCAATAAGTTGGCTAAGTTCGCACAAGCAACCAATAGGACAAGCGCAACAACAGCCATCAGCACAGTAATGGGCTTACCGAACCGACCGCGCATATTGTTAAAGCCGTCCTTGCTCTCCGTGAGTTGTGGAACTCCATGTTCCAATTTAGGATCAAGCTGCCGGTATAAAGTTTGCAGTTGGCTTTCTGCCTGCGAGCGCGCCAAATTCGGCTTAAGACGTCCCATTGGCAGGAGCCAGCTTAGATCTTTTTTCCAATCGAACTTCATAGCGCCAAATCCCGGCATGAAGTCGATCATGCGCGTAGCCGGAACTTGCAAATCCATCCGTTGTTGTAGTTCAGGACCGTAAAAGCCTTTCTCTGTAACGCCTAAGACGCGATATGGGTGATTATTGATCGAGACAGCGCGGCCTACAATCTTCGGATCTCCTCCAAAGCGCGTCTGCCACATGTCATAACTTAGAACACAGACCGGATCTCCCGCCGCGTTTCTGACATCCTCTTCCCCTAGTAGCCGACCAGTAGCCGGTATAACCTTTAATGCTCGGAAGTACTGCCCTGTTACGAGTTCCGCCATGACCCACTGCGATGTGTCGCCTACGGTCAAGCTGGAAGCTTTAGCAGTACGCCCAAACACGCCATCAAAAACACTGCTACGTTCTGCAATTTGATCAATGGTTGTTAGGCTAACGACGTCGTTTACGTCTTTGCCGGCTTTAAACAAAGAAAAGGTTACCAGTCGCTCCGGCTCCGGCACGGGCAATTGCTTCAGCAACACGGCATTCACGAATGAAAAAATAGCCGTGTTCGCGCCAATGCCTAATGCCAGCGAGACAACCGCAACAAGTGTGAAGGCAGGACTCTTACGTAACCCACGAACCGCAAGCTTCACATCCTGCCACACGCTTTCAAGCAGCGGAAACCCCCGACGCTCGCGATAGATCTCCTTCATTTGCTCCGCTCCTCCAAACTCGCGTTTTGCGGCAAGCTGCGCTTCTTTCTCGCTCAATCCACGCTTTCTGTACTCATCCGCTAACGTTTGAAGATGGAATTCAACTTCGGCCTGCAACTCTTCGTCTCGGCGAGAATACCGAACCGTGCTCCAAAGGCGTGCGGTGCTTCTACGAAATGGCTCCCACATACACAGTTACTCCGTCGCCCTAAGAAGCCGGTCCATGATCCCGGCAAACCGTTCCCAGTTTTCCCGCGCTTCCCCAAGCTGTTTTTTGCCTGCTTTGGTCAGCGAATAATAGCGAGCCTTGCGATTGTTTTCGGACGTGCCCCACTCGGATCGAATCCAGCCATTTTGCTCCAGGCGCAGCAGCGCAGGATAAAGAGTCCCTTGATTCAATTGAAGGGCATTATTCGAGATCTGCTGGATACGCATCGCAATCCCATAACCGTGCATAGCCCCCAGAAGATCCAATGTCTTCAGGACCATCAAATCCAGCGTTCCTTGTAGCACATCCGATTTGCTATCTGCCATCAATCAACTCCTGTTGTCTCTCAACAGAAGGATAAATCAATTCCATTTGGATGTCAACAGGAAATAATCCGCCTCGTAAAGTAGTGTTGTATGCCAAGCAGCCATGAAGAGTGGATCAGGCAAGCCATCGGCTTAGCCGTCGAGAATGTGCGAAACGCGCGCGGAGGACCATTTGGCGCGGTTGTTGTCAAAAACAATGAGATGATCGCAACCGGTGTGAACATTGTCACCACCACGCACGACCCCACAGCGCATGCCGAAATTATGGCGATCCGCACTGCCGGCCAGAAGCTGCAAAGCTTTCAACTGGACGGCTGCGAACTGTACACCAGTTGCGAGCCTTGCCCTATGTGCCTGGGCGCGATTTACTGGGCGCGTCCCAAAGCCTACTACTTCGCCTATACCCGCGACAGCGCGGCCCAAGCAGGGTTTGATGATGCGTACATTGATGACCAACTGCACTTAAAACCGGAAGAGCGCGCCATTCCAGGACATTGCATGCCAGTTGGCAAAAGCTCCGCGCCCTTTGTAGAGTGGGCGCAAAGCATCGGGAAAATCCAGTACTGACTTCGTACAATGAGAAACTGTTAGGCAGGACCGGCATGGGATTTCTCTATCTGTCCGTTATCTCCGGCAT
>JAFAZU010000735.1 GCA_019239585.1 Acidobacteriaceae bacterium | reverse complement strand
CAATCAGCACCACGGAGCCACCCTTTCGAACGCTATTGATAGAGGTCTGAATCGTGACGGTGCTGCCTACAGCTTCTAGCGCGACATCGACCCCGGTGCCGGAACTGAGGCGCTGAAATTCGGCAACTGCGTCGGTTGTTTTGCCATTCACGATGGCCGTCGCACCCAGTTTTTCCGCTAACTGTAAGCGGGTGTCATCGATGTCCGTGACGTAGACCTGTGAGCATCCAAACTCGCGCAGCACTTGCAGAACAAGTAAGCCGATCATGCCAGCGCCCACCACAACCGCTGTAGCGTTTTCCGGCAAGTGGGCGAGTTTCACAGCATGAACTGCGACCGCCAAAGGCTCGATCATGGCAGCAGCGGTAAAGGGAACGCCTTCGGGTAAAGCGTAAAGCACCCGTTCCGGCACAACGACATACTCCGCAAACGCTCCCGCGCGCCGGAAATCCGGAGTAGAAACTCCTAGCACCTGCCGGTTGTTGCAGAGGTTCATTTCTCCGCGCCGGCAATACTCGCAAGCGCCGCAATAAATTGTGGAATCGAACGTGACGCGATCCCCTTCCCGCGTGCGGGAAACCGCTGAGCCAACGGCCGCCACGGTTCCAGCCGCTTCGTGACCCATCACAATCGGCGGGATGCGCCGACCGGAAGTGCCGTCATAGCCGTGTACGTCACTTCCGCAAATGCCGCAAGCGCCTACTTTGATCAGAACCTCGTCGGCGGCGGGTCGAGGCATGGGAAGGTCCGTTACTTCCAGATGGTTGTATTCGGAAAGCAGCAAAGCTTTCATAAAAGGCATGGTATCGAACTGCGGGTTCAGAGCTAAATAAGCGATGCCGCAAGAAGTTTAAGCAGCTTTATCTGCCTGTACTGAAAAGCGCAGTCCAAGAGCCTTTAAAACAGCGAACAAGCTATTTAATGTCGGATTTCCTTCCCTGGAGAGCATGCGATACAAATTTTCGCGATTGACGCCCGCCTCTTCTGCAACGCTGCTCATCTGAAATGCTTCAGCAACGTTGCGTAAAGCAAGCAGGAATACTACATCAACGCCTTCTTCCTCATCTTCCAGTACTGCATTCAAATACTCAGCAGCATACTCAGGATCTCTCAAACGTTCCCGCAGGTCATCAGCATAACTTACCTTCTTTTTTGCCATGTTCCTTCATGCGCTCCTGTTTTCTCAATTGATGATCAGTCCAATAATTCTTTGCTACCTGAATGTCAGCTTGTTGATCACTTTTATCACCGCCGCAAAGAAGCAGAATAACTTCCTGTCCATCCTCCGCGTAGTAGATACGATACCCTGGCCCAAACTTACTTTGAGTTCATAAACTCCATTGCCAACCGGTTTACACTTACCAAACTGTCCAGCTTGAAGCCGGGTGACTCTCGCATCAATTCTTGCTTTCCCGACGCGGTCATTTAATTTATCCAGCCATTCCCGAAACGGAGCTTTTCCAGCTTTCGTTTGGTAGTACTCTACTTTACGCGGTTTTGGTTCCACAGTAACGGGAAAGACCTTACCGTAAACAGTGTAGCTTAAAAGCTACACTTTATAAACAAAGAACACATTTGCCCCTCGAAGCAAACCAGCTGTCAGTTTAGTTACTATGAGAGATCTGATCGAGTCGGTTGTATGAACTGTATTTTCCCCCCTCTCTGCTTTTTTATAAGCGCTCTTGCTTTCGCGCAATCTCCCGGTAAGCCGGTTGCGAACCGCCTTCCGCTTAAGCCAAATGCTTATAATCTGCTGCCGTTGGGCGCGGTAGAGCCTCGCGGCTGGCTTCGCAAACAACTGGAGATTCAGGCGGGCGGGCTGACCGGCCACCTGGACGAGTTCTGGAAGGATGTTGGAAGCAACAGCGGCTGGCTGGGAGGCACGGGCGAGTCCTGGGAGCGCGGTCCTTATTACCTTGACGGGTTGCTGCCTCTCGCTTACGAATTGCAGGATCAGCGGCTGATTGAAAAGGCCAAGCGCTGGGTGGAATGGACTCTGACGCACCAGCAGCCGGATGGTCAGATTGGTCCTCCGAGGAATGACGACTGGTGGCCGCGCATGGTCATGCTGAAAGTTCTCACGCAGTATCAGGAGGCTACCGGTGACAGTCGGGTCATTCCGCTCATGACAAAATACTT
>JAFAZU010000329.1 GCA_019239585.1 Acidobacteriaceae bacterium | reverse complement strand
CCCAGCTCGTAAAGTGCCTTCACCTGCGCATCAAAGATCGCGGCGTGCCATCCACGCGGGAAAAAGCTCGAATCGGTACCGAACAGGAGACGCTCGGTTCCTACTACGTCAATTGCCCGCCCATAAACAGTCCGCAGGTCCAGCCCTTCATAAGCCATCCATCGATTTGAACTGGACGTATCAAGGTAAACGTTCGGGCAAAGGTCAGCGACCATCAGCGCCTCGCGTAACAGTCCGGCCCCGAAATGCGGAACAATGAAGCGGATCTTGGGAAAGTGCAAAGCCACCGGGTGCAAGTCCAGCGGATTTGAATATCTCAAATTAAACTGGCTCGGCAAGCCTAGCTTCTTTCGCACCCCCACGCTGATTGCGCCGCAATGAACAAATACCGCTAAGCCAGCATCCGAAGCAATCTCCAGCAAAGGAACCAGCCGCGCATCCGTTAACGAGAAGGTGTGCATAGCAGGGAACAGACACATGCAATGCAGATAAGAATTAGCCGCTGCCGCTCGCACACGCTCGGGCGCATCGGGTTGCGTCGGGTCCAGCATGAAATATCCATAAAAGCGCTCCGTGTAGGCTTCCACTGCTGCCGCAACGCTTCCCTCATCACCAGGCGCGCTCGCGATCAGACAAGCACGACGGATGCCCTGCCGGTCTAATTCAGTCGCCCACTGCCCTGCCAGGATCACCGGATCAGCCTGCGGGATTTCCCACCCGAGCAAGGCGCCCAGCGCTTCGGTATTCTCCGCCTTTTTCTGCCGCGCTAAGCCGGTATAGAAAGTATAAGAAAAGAAATGAACGTGAGCATCGTTGACGTAAAAGTCGCCCCAAGGAGTTTGCCGCATGCACCGTCGATTGTAGCGAGAAGCAAAGCGCAGACGCTCGCCGCATTAAAACACCTTCACGCAAAACCACTACCTTTTGTGGTGTCCGGCCTGTCGCCCCGTGCGTCGAAAAGGTAGGAAGACAAAACAGCTTCCTGAAGAATCTGGAAGGAGATTCCTATGTTCAAAAAACTTGGGGTTTTAGCAATGATGCTGATCGGCACTGCGGCATTTCTACAGCCCGTAGCCGCCCATGCGCAATCGATATATGATCGCGGTTATTACTCCTACAATGACCGGGGATATCGCGACGGATATTACAACGGGCGTCGTGACTTCGAGCGCCGCGAATGGGGGGAGCGCGAAACGCGCAAAGAAGAACGGCGCGAGCGCCAGTGGCGTGAACACGAATGGCGTGAACACGAGCGCTGGGAACGACGCAACAATTACTACAATGGCTACTACAATCCGTACTACGGTTATCGCTACTAACACTTCACGCACTGGGTACGAAGCGGACATCCTTGGGGAGGGATGTCCGCTTTCGCGTTTGCTTTCCTAAACAGACGGCATGCGGGCTCGCTCGCCGGTCTGATTCCTGCGCGTCGGGCCGCTTCCGTTGATCCGCTCGTTGCTCTCCGCTATGAATGAGCGGAGTTCATGCTTCACGGTACAGCAATAACACCACGCCGATCAGAACAAAACAAATCGGCCAAATCCAGGATGGAATCAGCCGGTCTGGTTTCGGAAGCCGCAGTTCCAGCCAACGTGCCCAACCCGCCGCAACCCCTAAGATGGCGAGCGGCAAATGACTTAGTTCGGCAAGCAGTTCTTCCCGCACATTGGAAAGCGCGTGCGTATGCGTCATGAGAAGCGCGCCGCCAAGGGCGCAAACGCCAGGAAAGACCAGGGCCGCTTTGGGAGAGCGCATCCGGCCCGTTTGCACACTCCATTCAAACACAGCAAATAGCCCAATCAGGGCGACAAACAAGCGATGCTGAGCTACATCTGCCGAACTGAAGCTTTCCCAAAAACCGTCTGGTCCTAACGGCCAAGTCTCCGGATCAGCCCGCAGCAGAAGAAACAGGCCTAAACCCAGGAAAGCAACTGGCCAGTGAACAGCCCACCCCGCTACGCCGCTGCGCGCGAGTACAGCTAGCACACCTACAATAAGAACAACGACACCAGCCCAATGATGGTTATACTCCGACCAAGCAATGTCGCCTTCCGTCGGCGGAACGGACGGCGCAGCGCCGGGAATATAGGAAACTGCTCTCTGCGTATTGATATGGGTGCGCTTCCACTCTTCGCGCGTCGAGGGTGAAAGAGAAGCAAGCGGCGGTGTATTCAACCGGGGCAAGCGAGGAGCCATTCTGTCGGCAATGACAGGAATCGTCACGCGATTTGTTATCAAGTCAACTGCCGGTGGCTGCGATGTTAAGGAAGCTGCCGCCAGAATTACCGTGAACGCAATGCCGATCTCCGCTTCCCCTAACGTTCTTAAACGAGCCAGCAGTGTGATCCGATCCCCATCTGACGCCCGAACCAATCTGTGATTGAAGGCGGCCAAGGACAGAATCAGGCCAGTCAGTAGCACCTTTGCTACCACCATCACTCCATAGTTCGTGCCGTAGATTGCCGCAGGCGATTTGATGTAGACCATCGACAGAGCAAGTCCAGCTGACACAAGACAGACAAATCCTACTGCCGCGAACGTTGAAAAACGGCGGCTCAACAGTTGAGCGGCCCTGAACTCCCTTGCGCCCTTTATGCTGAACAGCCAGTACGGCAGCGCTCCCGCCCAGACTGCTGTAGCCCCTTGGTGAAGCGCAGTGATCATCAAAAGAGGTGCAGTACTCTCCAATCGAGCCAAGGCATGGGTAGTGGCCACATTCGCGGCGATCAGCAACCCTCCCATCCATGGCGCGGCAGCATGGATATATTGGACCCGTGAAACATAAACGGCGATTGCTAAAGCGACAGCGATAATTACAAGCCCGCTAAGGAAATAATTCGCTCCGGCTATCTGCAGAAGGGAAAGGCCCGTTGTGTCCATTAGGATCGCGCTATTCGCGGCGAGCCAGAACGCTTGTACCACCACCAGAACAAAGCAGGTTCTCCGAATCCAGGGCCGCGATCTCCGCATCGCACACTCCAGATCAAGGGGAAATTGCGCCAGTCCTTTCGGAACAATCAGTGCCGCAAAGACGAGTCCGCCCACTGCAAGGGAGGTCAGAGCTAAATTAAGACCTCGCAGCAGAACGCTAATGAATCCAAATACGTCAACTAGCTGAGCCAATCGAGCGACCTTATTTTACGGTGAACGGAATTTGACCGCGCGTGATGTGGCCATCGATCGCCAGGACCTGCCACTCTAATCTGTATGGTCCAGGCTTCAAATGGTCAGCTTCCGCATTTAATGTATTAGGGGCATTGCCCCCCCTTATTGCAAGCGCTTGCTCTGACTGGCCTGGACCTACAAGAGTTATTTTCGAACGCGCGGCGTCAATTTTTGAGTTGAAGGTGACCGACACTGGCAGGAATGTTCCTGTGATCGTTGAACCGGCTGCCGGGCTTGATTTCACCAAAACAGCATGCGCGTCCAATCGTATTGGCAAAGTTAACAGAAGCAGGACGGCCATACTACAAATAGATTTCAGAAGCATAAAAGAGGGCTCGTTGATCACCTTGGATGCGCTGCCTCTCCACAGAGGTTCAGTTTATGTCCAGAAACAGACATCTTTGGCTATCCCGCATTAAGAATAAGTAGCAGTTCACACCTATGAAGCCGAGTGTGCGACAGTGGAATCCATGAGGGCAGAAACCCAAAATGGCTGATACACAAACTACCAAAGGATACAAATTTGCTTACTTTGTACTAGGGATTGCTCTGCCTATCATCGGCTATGCCATCTGGTCCAAATCAGACGGCTTCGGTTCCGGCCAAAAGGCCAGAATCGACAAAGCCCATGACGAGACAGTGGAAGAAAGTTTCCCGGCCAGCGATCCTCCATCAAGCTGGTAAATGACGAAGTTTTTGCCGCTATACTAAACACAGAATGGAATTTAAACGCCCTGCCACGCAGTCGACTGCTCTAGCCCTGACGGTAGGGGCCGCACTACTGCGTTTGGTTCCGCATCCGCCTAATTTTTCGCCAATTGGCGCTGCGGCGCTTTTCGGAGGCGCGCGACTCAAAGGCTGGAGCGCTTATCTGATTCCGCTGCTCGCCATGGTTGTCACTGACCCTATTTTGAGCCACATGGCGGGTTATTCTTCCTACTCCTGGGGAAGCTTGATTGTATACGGCTGCTTTATGCTGAATGTGCTTCTAGGTAGAACTCTCTTGACGAACA
>JAFAZU010000277.1 GCA_019239585.1 Acidobacteriaceae bacterium | reverse complement strand
CCGCTATGCTGCTTCCCTGCAAATATCTGCGATGACATTAAAATCTACGTTGCCGCCCGATAATAGGATGCCGACCGGTCCTGTCAAGGCGGGTAACTTCCGGTGCAGGGCAACTGCTGCCGCTACGGCGCCGCTCGGCTCAACGAGAATCTTCATACGCGACAACAGGAATCGTAAGGTTGCCTTAATTTCCTCTTCGCTCACGGTCAGTGCACGCCCGACAGACTGACGCACAATCGGAAAAGTAATCTGCCCGGGCGCGGGTGTTCGCAAGCCATCGGCAATCGTTGCCGGCGGAGCAATCCTTATCGGTTCGCCGCGCTGTAGCGACTGATACCAGTCGTTTGCCAACTCGGGCTCCACGCCAAACACCTTCATACCGGGCCGTAACTCCTGCGCGACAATCAGCGCTCCTGCGAGCAATCCCCCGCCGCCCAGCGGTACCAGCAAAGCTTCCAGTTCCGGCTGTTCCTGCAACAGTTCCAGAGTCGCCGTCCCTTGCCCGGCAATAATCAAAGGATGGTCATAGGGCGGCAAAACGACCGCTCCTGTTTGATGGACAATGCGCCCAGCAATTTCTTCGCGGCTTTCTCGCTGTCGGTCATAGAAAACAACAGTCGGACCATAGGCGAGCGTTGAAGCTACCTTGGCTTGCGGAGCATCCGTGGGCATAACAATCGTCGCCGCTATCTGCAAATGAGCGGCGGCAATCGCGACGGCCTGGGCATGATTGCCCGACGAGAAAGCCACAATCCCGCGCTTTCTTTCCTCGTCGCTTAGCGCCACCAGGAAATTTGTTGCTCCACGAATTTTAAACGCGCCGCCGCGCTGCAGATTTTCGCATTTAAAGTATGCCTTTACCCCGGCGGCTTCGTCGAACAACCGCGATGTGTAAACCGGCGTGCGTTTAGCCAGTGCTTTGATCCGTTCGGCCGCTGCCAGTACGTCCTCAAAAGTGACCGCCTGTTTCGTTGTAAGTTCCGCGACTGCCATTAGTATCCAGCTTTCTTGTCGACTACATTTTGTAGTTCTTGCCCATTGATAAACCGGTGAAAGTTCTCCAGGAAGGCCTGCGCGCTCAGATCCAGCCAATCGGGATCACGTGTCCGGTCCGTGCAATGAGGTGAAATCAACACATTCTCCATATCCCAAAGCGGCGAACTTTCCGGTAGCGGCTCCTCTTCAAAAACGTCCAACGCCGCTGCCGCAACCCTTTTATTTTGAAGCGCCCGAATCAATGCCGCTTCGTCGATCACTGGCCCTCGCCCGACGTTGACCACCATTGCCGAAGGCTTCATGGCTTCAAACTCACGGTCGCTCAGCATGTGATGGGTCTCCGGTGTCAGCGGCGCAGCCGCCACTAAGAAATCAATCTGACGGAGCATTTCCTCCAGTTCCGCTGGGGAAAATACACGATCGGCGAGAGAGTCTTCTCCGTTCCTCTCCGGTCTGCGGCGCACCGCGAAAATTTTAACTCCCAGCGCTTTGGCTAAACCTGCGCATTCCCGTCCAATCTCGCCGTAGCCCACCACGCCCATGATCTTTCCCGGCAGCATGTCAACGGAAAAATCATCCCAATGGTGTGATCTTTGGTTTTCTACCAGCCGTCGGACACGTTTAGAGAAATAAAGTATCCCCAGTACCGCAAACTCGGCCAGTGACCGCTTAAAAACGCCGCGCGCATTTGTCAGCACGACAGGGCTTTCGATCAGTTCCGGAAAAATGATTTTTTCCACGCCCGCCGAGAGCGAATGTATCCAGCGAACTCGCTTTGTGAAAGGCCAAATTTCTTGCAGTGTTGCTGTTTTCCCGGCAAGTCCCGAGTAAAGGATGATCTCTGCGTTTGGCGCTTCCCGCTCCAAAAAAGAAAGTTCGCTGCCAACCTGAATAGTTGCCAGATCCTGTATCGTTTGAAGGTTCCGAAGAACGTAGTGGTTGGGCGGACAGACTACCAGCAGAGGGGGTTTTGGCATCGGGGAATCTATTTACAGTTTACGAAAGCACTCAGTTTTCTCCCTTAAACCTCTTACACTAAAGGTGTGCAACCTCGCTGTACTTGCGGAGCCATTCTGCCCGATGATGCCCGCTTTTGCCATAAATGCGGCAAGCCTCAATTCGAAGAAGATGCGGCGCGCATCAGTCTACAACAAGCATCAGACACGGTTCAGGTGCCCTCTGAGCCCGCAACCGTGTCTGGTACAGCCACCACTGGTATTTCGTTCAAAAACTCCCGTGCGGTGGTGATTAGCCTGATCGCGGCTGTTGGCGCGATGGTGGGCTTTTTGCCTGTTGCGTATCTTGCTCCCGCACTGTTTCCGCTTCTCTTGTGCGCTATGGGTTTCGTTGCGGTCCGCATTTATAAGAGTAGTTCGGCTGAACCCATGACTGTCAGCGCCGGTGCGAGGCTTGGCTGGATGACCGGACTTTGGCTTTTCGCGATCTTTGCCGTGCTGCTTGCCCTGGGCGCCATTATGTTCATGAACCCGCAAGTATGGCAGCAGTTTCAAGAGGCGGCGGCCCGAACGCCGCAAGCAGCAGCTGTGTCCTCCATGAGCCAGCATGAAGCGATGGTTCAGCTATTGATCGCGTTTCCGTTCTGCTTCTTTCTTTTTACGCTTTTATCCGGGCTGGGCGGCATGCTGGGCGCTAAACTTCCCCTGCGAAAGCGTGCCTCCTGACTGCGATGGGAAATAAGTGTATCGATCCGGTAACAGATCTGTTATCAGAAAGATAGCTGCTGAACACTGCGTCTTGTTACCCTGAAATTCCACCCTCAATGAGTAAATCGATCCTTACTTTGACCGTAAATCCTGCGCTGGACCGGATCGTGACCGTGGACCGGATCGTTTTTGAGGATCGGGCTTACATCGAGTCAACAACCGAGGCGGCGGGCGGTCGCGGCATCAATGCTTCCCGCGTGCTGACAAACTTCGGCGCGGTCAATACAGCCGTCACCACGTCGGGAAAAGAAGTGGGCAGGAAATTTGAAGAACAACTCCGGCAGGATGGCTTCGGTAAGGAAATTGTCAGAATTCGCAGCAATATTCGGACCAACCTCACCATTTCTGACCGGCAAGGTCTCTCCATAAAGCTTAACGAGCTTGGCCCAACGCTCACCAAATATGAGCAAAACCGGGTAATGAAAGCAGTGGAAGCCCTGCTGCCGGTCTCTTCCTGGCTGATGCTTTGCGGCAGTTTGCCGCCCGGTGTTGACGAGCATATCTACACAAAACTGATTCAATTGGCGGAAAAGCACGGCGTGGAAACCTTGCTCGATACGGATGGCGATCCGCTGCTCTACGGGCTGGAGGCCAAACCAACCATCGTGAAACCCAACCAATCGGAAGCCGAACGTCTGCTCAACACCGCTTTAATTACGCGTTCGCAAATCATCGACGCCGTACGGCGCATTAAGGCCATGGGGCCAAAATCGGTGGTGCTTTCCCTGGGCAGTCGAGGCCTGATCGCCGCTACCTCCAGTGAAGGCGTACTGGAAGTGACGCCGCCGCCGATTGAAGCCGTATCTCCCATTGGCGCCGGAGACGCCATGTCAGCCGCGATTGTCTGGGCACTGGATAAAGGCGAATCGTTCAGCGAGGCGCTGCGCTGGGGGGTTGCGGCAGGAACCGCTTCCACCAAACTGCCGGGAATTACGCTGGCCAGCCTGGATCAAACAAAGGAAGTTTATCCTCTTACACAGATTACTCGCGTAGTCGTCTAATCGTACTTTTCGTAGATAATCTGCTTGCGGTCGAATCCGCGCGCTTTTAGTTCTTTGCGAACATCGTCAACCATTTCCCGCAATCCGCAAATGTACACATCGGTCGTGCTCAACTCATCAGGCGTTCGGAGCGCGAGCGCTTCATCGAGGTGCGCCATGACGCGCCCGGTTCTGCCCTGCCATTGCGGATCGGGCCGGGTCACTGTCGGCAGAAACCGGAATCTGGGAAACTGCTGCATCAGCGCCAGGAACTCGTTAGCGTAAAGAAGTCCATAGGGATAGCGCGCGCCAAACAGCAAAGTTACTTCCGGCTGCGTGCTGGGCAGATGATGAAGGAGCATGGACCGGAACGGCGCAATACCGGTACCTGTCGCCACAAAGACGATGCGGTGACCCGGATGGCGAAGTGTGAAATAGCCGAGAGGCTCCTGAATATCGACCGTATTGCCCGGCTGCAAGGAGAATAAATAGGGCGAGATCATACCGTCGTGAACGCGGTTCAGGCACAAGGAAAAACGATTGCCGTCACGGGGCGAAGCGATGGAGTAAGCGCGGGTAATCTCTTTGCCGCCAATCTCCTTGACAACTGAAATAAATTGGCCTGGAGAGAAGGAAAGAGCTTCCATATCCGGCACTTCGAAGTCGAAATGATGGACTTCCGGCGCGAGTTCCCGCTGTCCGAGCAGTCTGGCTTTTAACATCTCCTAACATCCATACTGGCATATACAAGGGCTTGCCAAAGGGTTTATAATGTGTACGTGGGGTGCGATGCGGTCAACACCGCACCCCATTCGTGAGTTACTTACGTCGTGTCCACCTGATACGAATGTATAGGCGACCTACGAGCAGTAACACAACTCGTACAACGATGGTCATAAAGACCACCTCCTAGCCGGATGTGGTATCAAGGAGCCGGGACGTATTCCCGGCTTCTCCACCTAGGCCAGACTAAACAGCCGAGACTTCTCTGACCCCCTCAATCCTTCCAGATAGAATTTACAGTTTACAGAATAATGCTCGGCGCTCTTTCATCGACTCGATCCTGTTCCGGCGTCATGTGCCGAAGCAGGTCAAGAAACATCCGGCCGCGCGGACGGCCGTTCTGATTTTGCTGGCCCACCCGGTATAAAAACACCAGCGTGGCCAGAATTTCGGCATTGCGAACCGGCGATAAAGCTTCCCGTTCTTCTCTTACTTTCTGATAATTTGCTAATGACGCTGTGAATGAATGCTGCACACCGGCGGCGATCCTGTTCTCCGCGCGAGTTTGGTAGACCAAGCCCGATTCGAGCGTGCGATGTGTCTGGATCAGGGCTTCAAGCGCGGTCATCACATCGGCATCAATTGCGCCGGGTGTTCGCGATGCCGCTTGCACCAGAGAATAAATACAGAACAGGAGCAGTTCTTCGTGTTCGCGAATAAACTCTTCCGTGACCTGGATATCGGGGTAGCCCAGTTCCTTTTCGGAAACAGCCACCGGCTCCTCGCGTTTATGAGCCTCCTGCAAGTACTCGCACTCGAGCGGGCACGACAAAGACACTTCGCGCTCCGTCCCGCAACAAATCGGACAAATGTCGCCGTTGACAGCTGGACAAAAGCGCTTCGCCCGTCGCTTGCCGCAGATTTTACATAGAACAGGTTCTGGCATTTATATTCGGTTCAAAAGTCAAACTGTCTACTACAATCAAGATACGGCAGAGGGTTGAAAGGAGAGCGGAAGCAATGACAAAGCTGCACCATGAGCGGCTGAGTGATTGGCCGGAGTTGATGGCTCCGGCCTTTCAATTCCTACTCGCCGTAGGAGGTGGTAATAATGAGCCTCTTTGTGAAGGTCTTTCACACCATAACACAAAAGTCCATCTCTGAGATTGGTATGGTCGAATCAGATCAGATGCAGAGAGTGGATTTGTACATCAAAGTTGAAGTCGAACTGGACGAAGACGAAAAACCGGAGCGGGTCGCCGCTGAAATCTGCCG
>JAFAZU010000023.1 GCA_019239585.1 Acidobacteriaceae bacterium | reverse complement strand
GCATGCGGCAGCCATTGCGGCGCTGGTGAAGGGAGCCAATCCGAGTTTGACGAACGCGCAGATCAAAGCCATCATGGTCAACACGGCGCTGGACACGATGGCGGTGGGGGTGGACCGGGACTCGGGCTACGGCATCACCATGGCCCTGCCCGCTGTGCAAGCGGCTTTGGGTTATTAACCAGCCCCGCTAAAGCTAAAAGCCGACTGGGAGTTAATTCTCCCAGTCGGCTTTTAGCTTGAAAGCCGCTTTAAGCGGCAACAGGGCTGGCGATTTCACGTAGAGCTTCCATGCCGACACGATGGCAAAAGTCGCCGAAAGCTTCATTCAACTGCCGCTCCTCTTTGTAGAAACTGAGAACAGGCCGGAGGCGCGGGGCAATTTGTTCGCGTTTGACATTTTGCGCGAACAGGCTGCCAAGACGTGTTCCGAGCGGCGATGCACCGAGATAGATAGAATACATATTAAGGCTCGCCCCGACAATGCCGATTTCAGAAGTGTAGGGGCGTGAGCAGCCGTTCGGGCAGCCGCTGGTGCGAAAATGTACCACTTGGTCCGGCAAACCTACGCTGTTGAGTTCAGCCTGAATTTCGTCTACGAGTTGCGGCATTATGCGTTCGGACTCCGTGATCGCCAGAGCGCAGGTGGGAAGAGCGGGGCAGGCAATCGCATGGCGGAGCACAGGGGGAAGCGTTTCCGGTTCGGCTAAGCCACAGTTGCGAAGGATCGCGGCAATTGCGCTCCGGTCAGCATCGCGAATACTGCAGAGATACAGGTTCTGTTGGCACGTCAGGCGGACTTCGGAGCCAAATTTTTGAACAATCTCACGAAGGCCGGTACGGAAGCGGTGCTTCTCGCTGAAGTCGCGAATACGTCCGCTCACGATGCGCACACCCGTAAACCAGATGGGCGCGCCGTTTTCATCCATGCCTTGGCGATGCCAGCCGAGGTAATCCTCCGCACGGGTCCAGGTAAGAGGTTCGGGAGGGGCGAGCGGGCGGCCTACGCGGGCTTCCAGCTCGGTCTTGAACTTCTCAACACCCCAGTCGTCCAGAACATACTTCAGACGGGCTAACTTACGGTTGGTACGATTGCCGAAATCCCGGTGTATCGTAACAATGGCGGTTGCTACTTCAAGCAATTCTTCCTCGCTGGGACCAATCGAACAGATCGGGTCGGCCATGCGCGGGTGAGAGGCCTTGACTCCAGCGCTTTGGCCCATGCCGCCGCCGGCCAGAATCGTGAAACCGGTCAACTGGCCTGATCCATAGCGGGGAACGATACCGATATCGTTGGCGTAAATATCGGTAGTGTTATCGCCGGGAAAAGCAAAGCCGATTTTAAATTTGCGGGGCAGGTAGGTCAGTCCGTAAAGCGGTTCGGTTCGACCTTCGGGCCCAGAGGGTTCTTCAGCGGTGGCAGAGTGTTCACCATTGATCCAGATATCGTAGTAGGCGGCCGTCTTGGGCTTTAGACTGCGGGACAGAAACGTGACGTATTCCTGGATGTTCTGCCGATGCTCGTTTTCAAAAGGCGCAGGGCAGGAGATAGTGTTTCGAACCACATCTCCGCAAGCGGCCAAAGTGGAAAGATAACTGTCGTTTAAGCCACGAATCAGTTCACGAAGGCGCGGCTTCGGGACGTAATGGTATTGAATGTCCTGCCGGGTCGTGATGCGGAGCGAACCGTCGCCAATATTGGCAAGGCGATCCAGTGTCAAATACTGATCCGGCGTAAGAACGCCGCCGGGTACGCCGACGCGAACCATGCAGGAATACTGCTTAGGGCCTCCCTTACGGACATCACGATCATCCTGTTGATAGGTTCCATGGAATTTTAATACTCCGACCGCAGCCTTCGAGAACATGTCGGAAGTGTTCTCGAGTTCTTCCTGAATCGTGCCGCGCAGGAACTTAGCATCGACTTTGGCCTGTTCAGCCGCAGGTAGCAAGTTTTCCATCCATTTATCAGGATAACCTGAAGGACGAGCGATTCCTAATTGTCTTTAGGGAAATAGGTGATTGCGGCACAGTTGCTAAAAAAGTGGAACTCAGTTGTAGAGTTCTTCACGAGTCCAGCGCTCCGTAGGCATGAAGACAAAAGATAGAGGAGAATGAAAGGGCGGCGCGTCCGTCTGGAAATCAACGTGCCGGCCGAAACAAACACTAGGCCAGACGATGCATCCAACACCCCCAACGGAGGCGAGCTGCACCGGCGCCTCACCGCGCTCGAACAGGCGCAGGAGCAGATTGACCGTCTCCTGCTCAAAACGGTCCGCATTCTCGAAGGCCACGATCAACGCATGGCCGAGTACGACAAGCGCCTGGAAGCCATCGAGCGCCAGCAGGCAGCCGACCGCGAGCGCTCCCGTGAACTCGGCGAACGCATCGACAAGCTCGTGTAGAGCATGGGCGAGTTCATCCGACGACTGCCGCTTAAGGGAGTAGCTTGTGCTGTTTTGGGGTCCAATTGTTTCCCGTTCTTAGGTGCTACTGTGTTTGCTGCGGCTCAAGGGTCTTCTCTAGTGTGTCTAAACGAGATTGCAGGTCTGCTAACTTCGCTTGCTCATGTTGCAAGGAGGTGGCCAGTTCACTTTCTTTCCCTTGTAGCTCCTGAACGGCATGCGTTTGCTGTTCAAGCTTTGTTTTCATATATTTCTGGACCCCCTGAAGCTCTTTCTGACGGTTAGGATCTTGCTCTTGCGGCAGTCGGCTCTCGACATCTGACAATTCACTTGAAGTTTGGGACTCATCAGCTTCCGCTTTGGAAATTGCGCCGCGAACTGATTCGAGGTCGCTCGAGGCTCTATTTACTTGATTTTGCTGCAATTGGATGCGTTGGAGTGTGATCTGCAACCGCGCATTAAGGGTATTTGCCCGTTCCAGCGCCATCCGGAGCTGCCTTACTTCGGTCAACAATTCTTGCAGGACTTGGGCATTCGTTGAGTTGGAAGACTGCGCTGTCGCGTTAGCCGTCAATGTTAGTGCTGTGGGGAGAACAACCTTCCGGCTGAGCGCGGAAATCCACCGAGCGGTTCTGTTCTCTTCTTGGTGCATAGAAGGTAATACGCTATGAACTATCGGCCGAAGCTGCTGATAGAGCGGCGGCCAGGGCCGGGCGGCGGAGGGGGCGGGGGAGCTTCCACAACGACCTTCTTGGGCCGGGCATCCAGGCGGGCGGCAATTAACTGTTGCTGGAGCTTGGTGAATTTCGGCGTTCCCGGCTCGCCGCCTTTGTCGATCACTTCGCGCTCAGTCACTTCCTGCGCGGTCGGGAGATACTTGCCGAAATAGTTTTTAATACGATCCAGAACGATACGTTCCTTCGAGCGCATTAAGGCATACAGTAGAACCTCGCCGGGTACTTTCGAGAGCATCGCATACGAAACGGAAGGTTTGTTTAATTTCGCGGCGGCCAGTTCACGTTCAAACTTTCCCGCGCGGGTTTCAAGTTTCAGGGCAGCGTCAACTTCCGTCTTGTCGATACCCAGGGTGCTGACAAGCTGGGTGCGCTCACGAGGGGATAATTTTTCCAGCAGGAGCGCCAGAAAAAGAGCGTAATGATTGATCGGCAAGTCCAGGCCGGATGGCAGAGAAGACATCGCCTTTTGCAGCTTTGCGAATCCCGCTAAGTTGAGCTTCGGACCCGTCAGGGCAGGCGAGATCACGTATAACAGGTCTTCCTCTTCCAAAGCCTTCAAAATGTCGCCGGAATGCAGATCAAGGCCGATCTGGTGAAGTTCGGATTCGAGGGCCGCAGGAGCGATTCTGGTTTCGAGCTTCGCTTCGCGCACATTGGCGTACTGGTTCATGGTACGTTCATTCACCGTGAAGTTGAGCCGGGTGCGCAGGCGAATTAAGCGGAGCAGGCGGATCGGATCGTCATAAAGAGTGTAGTTGGAAATAGCGCGAAGTTCTTTGTGCTCCAAGTCGCCGAGGCCGTTAGTGGGGTCGAGCAAAAGGCCGCGTGAGGCTTTGCCCAGGGAGAGCGCAATGGCATTCACGGTAAAGTCGCGGCAGCGCAGGTCGTCGTGAATGGCGGCAGGCTGAATGTGGGGCTTAGCGGCGGGTTTCGGGTATTTTTCCTGGCGGGCCATGGAGATACTGGCCAGCACATTTCCGCTGAACCGCATTTCGACTGTTTTCCGGAGATCATCCACCGAGAGCACTTCCGCGCCGGTTTTCCCTGCGAGCGCCTTGGCAAACTTAATAGCGGGGCCTTCGACAGTGAAATCGAGATCACGGATGGAAAACCCTCCCATCATGTCGCGCATGGCTCCGCCGGTGAGAAACAGATTCAGGGTTTCCGCTTCCGCAGCGTCTCGCACGGCAGCCACAGCGCGGGTCTGTTCACCGCTCAAATGGCTGTCCAGTTTGAACATGTAATCACTCATGGCCTTTCCCTCCTTCTGACCCTGCTTCGGTCATAAATTTCCCTTTTCCGATTACCCGTTTCCGGCGCGCCGCTTCGCGCGGGTGATGGCGGTCCACAGTTTCACGCAAACGGGATTGCATGACGTGGGTGTAAATCTGCGTGGTTCCGACGTCGGCGTGACCGAGCATCATCTGCAAGCTGCGGAGGTCCGCGCCGCCCTGCAGGAGGTGAGTCGCGAAAGTGTGGCGTAGAGCGTGCGGACTGAGCGAACCACTTATTCCGGCCTTTTGGGCATGGCCCCGCAGCAAATTCCAAAAACACTGGCGCGTCATGCGCGTGCCGCGAGCGGTGACGAACAGAAAAGGGCTGATACGACCGCGCAGAAACCGGGGACGCTGCTCCCTAAAGTAATGTTCGACAGATTGCAGAGCTGATGTCCCGACGGGAATCATTCGTTGCTTGTTACCTTTACCGGTGACCCGAACCAGACCGGCCGTAAAATCGAGATCCGCCACTCGCACCGAGATGAGCTCGCTGACGCGCATGCCGGTGGCGTAGAGCAGGTCGAGCATGGCGGCATCACGGAGTCCAATACGAGTACCATTGTCGGGCGCTTCGAGAAGTTGATCAACCTGCGGACGTTGGAGAACCTTAGGGAGCGCCGAGCCGATTTTGGGCGCAACCAGAAGTTCCGTAGGGTCGGAGGGAACTAGGTACTCTTCCAGGCAGAAGCCGAAGAAACCGCGAAGGGTCGTTACTTGACGCGCGATGGAGCGATGAGAAAGCCCGTTCGCCCGTAAGTGGTCCAGGTAGGAGCGAAGCGCTTCGAGCGAAATGGCGCTTGGGCTGGTTGGGTCGATAAACTTTTGAAACTGCTGGAGATCGAGCCGGTAAGAAGTTAAAGTGTTATCGGAAAGCCCTTTTTCCGTCCGGCAGAAATGAAGATAAGAGCGCACTGCATTGTCGAGACTAAGAGCACCCTCCATCGTGCCAATGATACAATAACGGCGAAATTGTTTGAAACAGAACAGGCAATTTCCTATCCTTTTGTCATCGGCTACCACCAAACGTATTATTTTGTACCGGTTTGACCGGCAGCCCTCCGAAGGTTTCAGCAGGGTTGGGCCGTTTGCGCCAGGTGCAGCAGTCGAATTAATGAGCCCTGAGGGGAATTTGCAGGTCGCCTCCTTGGCGGATGTAAAGGCGATTTGCTTTGTCTCGGAAGCGGGGCAGGCAGACTTATTCACAGAAGATACGCTGTTTGCGCGGAGGCCGAAGCAGCCGGGTTTATGGACACGGTTTACATTCCGGGATGGCGATCAATTGGACGGGCTGCTTTCCCCCAATCTGTTGGAGTGGCCGGAATCGGGGTACTCGGCGGTACCGCCCCGGGCCGGAGCCACTCGTCAGTGGGTGTTCATCCCGCGTCTAGCCGTGACCGGCACGGAGTTGCGCGGGGTAGTAGGAAGATCAGCCTCTCCGAAAAGGCAAGGACGGAAGAAAACGGCTGGAGCTGATGAGAAGCAGCTCATTATGTTTGAGCCATAGCTTTTAAAGAGGGCTTGCAATCGGTATGAACCAGTCGCTTCGTTACATTATATTATGTCAACAGTACTTCAGGCCCAGGGCCGGATTGAGGCGGGTAAAGCGTCCGAGCGCCGCCCCGTAGTAGCGGGCGTGCATATAGTCCAGCCCCGCTTCGACATCCCGTTCCTAGCCGGTGAACTTCTGATCGACGCCGTCATTAGCTCCAAACAGATTCGTGCGCCCGGCCTGGCCGGAGGCGATCTCTTGGCCGAAGGGCAGAAAGTCATGCCGCCCCACCACGCGGGCGTTCGCATCGGTGACCACGCGCACGCTGCCCAGGTGATCCGAGGTCAAGTAACACGTCCCGCACGGCACGGTGGGAGCCACGCTGGCATACTCAGCCGCCACCTACCTGAAGGCATCGTAGACGTACAGGGTCGTGCCGCTGGGCCCGGACTTCTCCACCCGCTGGCCGCTCCCGTCATAGACATAGCTCTCGGTGCCCCCGCCCGTGGAGGCCGGTTCCTGGACCGCTACCAGCCGGACTTGCTTTGAAGGACTCACCAATAAAAGAAGTGGCTGGGCGGCTTGCTGTTTCTGAGAGCGTTGTGAAGAACACTTTGCAGCAGCTATTTTCCAAAACGGAGGTGCGCACGCGCGGCCAACTCGTGCGAGTCGCCTTGGAGCGTTATCGCAGTTTTTTGTAGAGCTTTGCTCCACTCTGTTAAAGTTCGGTAACGGATGTGGCAGCGGTACGTCCATTGTTGCTGGAAGACGGTGAATTCAGCTTCACAGACCACAGACGCCGCCAGTTATCACCTTCTTGCAGCAGGCACACAACTTCGGAAAGCAGAAAACGAGGGGAACAGGAAGTGGCGCTCCAGCCTGCTTCGGCTTGTTGCAGCACGGCTGGAAGATGCAGAGGGTTGACCAGTCCGGCAATGGTCAGGTGAGGACGGAAAGAGTGCTCTTCCTGGTGATAAAGATCACCGTGGTTTAACAAATTATGCAGGGCATGGAGTTCCGAGGCGCCGTCGCTAATATCAAGATAGAGAGTGTTAGTGTTTGCGAAGTAGCATATTTGTGAAAGCTGAACCTCGAATTGACTCTGTAATTGAAGCGTTGCTCTGGCGCTTTGGCAAGCGGATTCTAGCGGAACGCGCAAGGGCCGGGGAGGAAGAATTGTGACATGAGGCTGAGGGCAGGGCGCATCGCTCAGATGCCGGCGCATTTCATAGAGGAAGGATGCAAGCGGTTCCGGAACGTATGCAACAAGGGCGAAGTAACCTCCGCTGTGTATCTCAATCATTTGGTTCTGGTTTGCGCTAGGGTTAACTTTGCTGTTCCGATAATAGGTTGGCCGGGAAAACGGGAGCAAATTCCGCTGAAGGACCGGTTTCGGTCCGTGTTTCAGGAGTGTACCATTGCGCTGGCTCAAAGCCAATATACTTGGTAATTTGCAGCTCTCTCCCTGTTCCGTCAGAAGCGATAGTCTCGAGAAGATCGCCGGGACGAAGGCCATCTCCTGCTCCTTGGAGAAACTTCCAAACGGCATAAGGCGTGGCGGCTTCCACTTCTCGACTACAATCGTAATCTTTGGGCTTCACTACGGTGAGTCCACCGGTGTGGGAAGCCCAGCGGAAGTTTTCTCGCGGTATTTCCTTAATTCGATGGATGCGATAACAGGGCATTAACGATTCAGTTTAGCTCCGAACTCTGTCAAATTAATGATGGCTAGCCGCCAGAGAGCGGTTTTGGAAATGTCAACGAAAGTTATGGAAGATTGGACAGGATGAAAAAGTATTGGCTTTTGCTGGTTTTGCCAGTGCTTTTGATTTTGTGGTGGGGTTTGAATCATCGTCAATCGAGCGTACAGGTGCATTTTGCGACGGCTCGGCAGGCGCGCATTGAAAGTGCGGTATCGACCAATGGAAAGGTGGAGCCGGTGCAATGGGCGGCGGCTAGGGCAGAAACCGCCGGAGTCGTGCAGTCCATTTTAACGGAGCGCGGGACGACAGTGAAAGCGGAGCAGACGCTTGTCACCCTGGATACGACGGCAGCACAGGCGGATTTAGCGGCAGCGCAGGCGCGGCTGCAAGAAGCGCAAGCCGAGGTTGCCACGCTCGGGCAGGGCGGCAAGGCTTCACAGATTTCGTCCTTGACAGCGTCGGTAACGAGCGCGCAAACGGCGGTGAGCGTTGCGCAGAGAAATTATGAGACCATGCAGCGGTTGGCGGCGCAACAGGCTGCGACTAGATTGCAGGTGCAGGATGCGAAAGATGTGCTGGAGCGGGCTAAACAACAGTTGGCGGCGTTTCAGGACCAGCGCAGAACGCTGGTAACAGCAAGCGATAAAACGGTGGCGCAGGCGAGAGTTCAGGACGCGCAGGCCGCTGTTGCCTCCGCGCAACGCCGGGTAGCGCTGGGCAGTATACGTTCGCCGATTGCGGGAACGGTTTATCAGTTTGACTTGAAAGTGGGGGCGTACTTGCAACTGGGGGACCAGGTGGCGCTGGTGGGGAACATCGACCAGGTGAAAGTGACGGTTTACGTAGACGAGCCGGATTTGGGACGAGTAGGGGAAAAAATGCCTGTGATGATTACCTGGGATGCGCGGCCAGGCCAGAAGTGGTGGGGAGAAGTGGACAAGCTGCCGACGCAAGTTGTGGCGTTAGGGACGCGCACGGTTGGCGAAGTAACAACCGTGGTGAACAATCCCCATCATGACTTGTTGCCCGGCGTGACTGTGAACGCCACAATCACCTCAAAGGTGGTAAACGATGCCCTGAGCATTCCCAAAGCGGCGCTGCGAAATATACGCGGCACAAGCGGTGTTTACAAGTTGAACGGATCGTCGCTGGCTTGGACGCCGATCGGAACTGGAATCAGCGATGTCAATAATGTAGAGGTTCTGACCGGATTGCAAAGGGGCGATAAGGTCGCCGACCGGGTGGTGGAGCCGAGCGACGCCGAGATCAAGGATGGTCTGCGCGTGAAGGCCGCAATTGATTAAAAAGCAGAAGGCGGTTCTGGCATTAGCTTTCACGACGGCGGTTTTATATTCTTGCTCGCTACCGTTGTGGGAGGGATTCGACGAGCCGTTTCACTATGGCTATGTTCAAGTCTTGTCCGAGTGGCGCTGCTTGCCTGTACAGAACCGGACGCCGCTTTCTTTAGAGGTGGAAAAATCACTTGCTTTTACACCGCAGAGCCGGATTGTGCTTCATGGCGTCGCCGGTAAGCGAGAACGTCGGCAACACTTGGATGAGCTGGCCTCTTCCAGCAGTTTTTTACGGAAAACGCCGTCAACGCTCGTAAATTACGAAAACCAGCAAGCGCCTCTGGCTTATCTCCTGATGGCACCGCTCGACCTGCTTTGTTCACGCATGACGCTTTCTCATCGCGTGCTGCTTTTGCGGTTGGTTGGTTCAATAGCTGCCGTCGGCTTTAGTTTTATAGCGTTGCGCAAGCTGATGAACTCGCTCCGAGTGCAGCACGCATTTCAAATGGCGGCGCTGGCGTGCGTTTTTGAGTCCCAGATGTTCTGGGCTTCGGTGGCGCATGTGGGCAATGACTGGCTAGCGATCCCGCTCACGATTGCTTTCTTGGCCTATGGAGCAATCGCGGTGAACAACAGAGAATTCAGGGATCTGGCCTTATGTGCA
>JAFAZU010000020.1 GCA_019239585.1 Acidobacteriaceae bacterium | reverse complement strand
GCAGCGCTGGCCGGGTGTTTTCCGGCCAGTTTGGAAAGAAATGTGGTGTCAAAGCGGCCCGCCTGGAAGTCAGGGTCAGACATGATCCGCTCATGAAGCGGAATGGTAGTGTGGATACCTTCAACAACAAACATGCTGAGGGCGCGTGCCATGCGTTCAATGGCTTCCTTTCGATCTTTGCCGTGAGTGATGAGTTTGGCGACAAGGGAGTCATAATAAGGCGGAATCACGCTGTCGGTGTAGGCCGCCGTATCGACGCGCACGCCGATGCTGCCGGGCAGATTAAGGCCGGTGATGCGCCCCGGTGAAGGCGCAAAGGTTTGCGGGTGCTCGGCGTTAATGCGGCATTCAATGGCGTGGCCGGAGAGCGTGACGGGACCTGCCAGGATATCGCGAAGCTTCTCGCCGGCAGCAATGCGGATCTGCGCCTTAACCAGATCGATGCCGGTGACTAGTTCAGTGACGGGGTGTTCTACCTGAATACGCGCATTGACCTCAATGAAGTACAAGTTACCGCTGCCGTCCATCAGGAACTCAACAGTTCCGGCATTCGTGTAACCAATAGATTTCATGGCTACGCTCAGGGTTTGGGAGATGCGCTGGCGCAGTTCGGGCGAGACAGATGGGGAAGGGGACTCCTCTAACAGTTTCTGGTGGCGGCGTTGAATGGAGCACTCACGCTCGCCTAAAATTTCGACATGGCCATGTTCGTCGCCAAGAACCTGAAACTCGATATGCTTGGGCGCTTCCACCAGCTTCTCCATGTAAACATCACCGCAGGAGAAGGCAGCTTGCGCTTCCGATTGCGCCTGTGCTAATAAGCTGGGAAGTTCCGCTTCGGAGCGTGCGATGCGCATGCCACGCCCTCCACCGCCGGCTGCCGCTTTCAGCATCACGGGAAAACCAATTTCCTTCACCAGCGCGAGGGCTTCGTCCGCGTCTTTCAATACGCCTTCCGAGCCAGGCAGGATCGGAACACCGGCTGTCTTCATCAGGGCGCGAGCGCGTTGTTTCAGGCCCATTTGCCGGATCACTTCAGGACGCGGACCGATAAACTTAATCCGCGAAAGCTCGCAAACTTCGGCAAAGTCGGGATTTTCGCTGAGAAATCCGTAGCCGGGATGAATCGCGTCCACATTGGTGATTTCGGCGGCGCTGATGACTGCCGGGATGTTGAGATAGCTGAGGGCGCTTTTCGCGGGGCCAATGCGAATGGCTTCATCCGCGAAACGGACATGAAGGCTGTACTGATCCGCCTCCGAGTAGACCGCCACAGTTTTGATGCCGAGATCGCGGCAGGCGCAAATAACGCGTAGGGCGATTTCACCCCGGTTGGCAATAAGAATTTTACGGAACATGGCCGCTAGGAACCGACCGGCCGGATAGTGAAGAGTGATTCAGCATACTCGACGGGACGCCCGTTTTCAATAAACTTGGCGGTTATGGTGCCCGCAATCTCCGCTTCAATTTCGTTCATTAACTTCATGGATTCAATAATGCAGAGAACCTGTTTCGGCTCCACTCGGTCTCCGATCTTGACGAAGGACGGCATGCCGGGAGCAGGAGAGTCATAATACGTGCCGACAATGGGGGATTTTACGACAATGTCGTTTTCACCCTCTTTCGCGGTTGTTGCGGCGGGCGGCATAATAGCTGGCACCTCCGGTTGCACTGGCGGCAAGGCAGGAGGAGTAGCAACCGTTGATACAGAAGGGTTCACAGCAAGGGGAAGAACCGCAGGCATCACTACGTCCTGGGGTGAGGGCGAGGCCCTTCTGATACGGACCCGGTTGTCGCCGCGCTGCACTTCCAGTTCCGCGATTCCCGTTTCATTCACTACGCGGATAAGTTCTTTAATTTCGTCAATCGTCATGATTGGCTTTTGCCGTAGTACACGGGCTGACAGCTTACAGAGTCAGCAATTCTTTTTTCGTCGGAGTCAGAACCTCACAACCGCTGGCGGTCACGACGACGGTGTCTTCAATGCGAACACCGCCGAAACCCTCCTCATAGACTCCAGGCTCCACTGTAATTACCATGCCCGTTACGAGCTTTGTTTTATCCTTCCGGCCCACACGCGGGCGCTCATGAATTTCCAGACCGAGTCCGTGGCCGGTGGAGTGAACGAACAGCTTATCCAATCCGAAACCGCGCAGGACGTCACGGGCGACGCGATCAACGTTGGCGCAAGTCACCCCCGGCTTAATTGCTTCTAAAGCCGCAAGCTGACTTTCCAGAACAGCGCGGTACATGCGCTGCCTTTTCGTATCAAGCTTGCCTACGGCATGGGCCCGCGTCATGTCGCTGGCGTAACCAGCAACGATAGCGCCCATATCAATTAATAATAATTCATCGGTTTGTATCCTTGCCTCCGTAGGGCGGGCATGGGGCAGGGCGCTGCGTTTGCCGGAAGCGACAATCGTTTCAAAAGCTGGCCCCTCGGCGCCTAAGCGACGCATCCGGTAATCGATCTCAGCGGCAAGATCAATTTCGGTCATGGATGGCTTAAAGCGCCGGAGCGATTGTTCGAGGGCTGTCGAGTTCAGCTGGACAGAGTTTCGAATGGCGGCGATCTCCGCTTCCGACTTGACGGCCCGAAGGGTTTCAACCAAGCCGTTGAGGGGCTTCAGGCGGAGATTCTTGGCGTGTTCTTTTAGCTGGCCGTAGTCTTCGAAGCTGATGCGGTTTTGTTCAAAGGCAAGCGATTTGAGTTGCAGGCGCTTGATCCATTTCGCGACTTCTTTCAGGAGCGGGCCTTTGGCGACTTTGACTTCGCAGTCAGATTCCTGGGGGGCTTGTGTCGCGTAACGCGGGTCAGTAAAGAGCAGGGCGCGATCTTCGGTCAGCAGAAGCGCGCCGTTGCTTCCGGTAAAATTTGTTAGATAACGGACATTTGGAAGCGCGGTGGTGAGAAACGCTTGTGCTTTCGCTTCGTGAAGAGCCGGGATCACTTCTCCACGGCGTAAAGGGAGTTGGGGAGAATTAGTCGTCAATATCAGTCCTCAAGGCTTGAGCAGGAGCTTGCCGGAAGTACGGCGGCTTTCGAGATCGCGGTGCGCTTCGGCTGCTTCTGATAAGGGATAGATGCGATAAATATGAGGGCGGAGTTGTCCGTCAGCAATCCACCGGAACAGATCGGAGGAACGCCAGCGCAGTTCTTCCACAGTACTGACATATTGCGCCAAATTGGGACGAGTGAG
>JAFAZU010000724.1 GCA_019239585.1 Acidobacteriaceae bacterium | reverse complement strand
GAATCCTGCCGAACTGCCGCAGCTGAAAGCGCAAGCGGAGGATCTTCCTGTCAAAATCCTTTACCAGGACGATGATGTCGTTGTTGTTGATAAGCCCGCTGGAACTGTTGTACATGCCGGAGCCGGGCATGGCAGCGGCACGCTTGTCAATGCGCTGCTGCATCACTTCCGATCGCTGTCGACCATTAATGGCGATTTGCGTCCGGGGATTGTGCATCGTCTGGATCGCGAAACCAGCGGCGTTCTTGCCGTGGCCCGTACGGACCGGGCGCATCAGTCCTTGGCTAGGCAGTTTCATGACCGCCAAGTTGAAAAGATCTACCTGGCGTTGGTCAACGGTCAAATAAAAACCAAAAGGGGACGTATTACCGCCCCCATTGCCCGCGATCCCGTTCGCCGCACCCGGATGACTACCAAATTGGCGTCGGGCCGTTCCGCCTTAACGGAGTATGAAGTGCTGGAGGAATTTAAAAACGCAAGCTATCTACGGGTACGGATTGGAACCGGGCGCACTCACCAGATACGGGTTCATTTTGCGAGCATTGGCCATCCCATTGTGGGCGACCGGCTTTACGGCGCGCCGCCGCAGGGAGGGCTTGGGCGATTTTTCCTGCACGCACACTACCTGGCATTTCATTCTCCTTCCACCGGAGGACGCATCGCGGTCGAAAGTCCGCTGCCGCCGGACCTCCTTCACTTGCTCTCGACCCTCCGTCAAAACAGATAGAATGGAGGCATTCTCATGAAGTTTGTTGTTCCTGTCCTGGCCATTTGCGCCGTCTTGGGCGCTCAAAATTCACCACAAAGCGCCGGCACTGGCGAACCCCCTCCCATCCGTGCAGAGGTCACCCGCGTCAACATGTTATTTACCGTAACGGATAAACATGGCCGTTTCGTGACCGATCTCAACAAAGGTGATTTTCAGGTTGCGGAAAATAAAAAGCCGCAGGAAATCCTTGAATTTACTTCGGAAACCGACCTGCCGCTGCGTCTCGCCATCCTGATTGATACCAGCAACAGTATCCGCGACCGCTTCCATTTCCAGCAGGAAGCCGCCACTAACTTTGTGAACAGCGTGGTTCGCAAACAGGATAAAGCGATTGTTGTCAGTTTCGACACTGCCGCCGAGTTGGTGGCCGATTTAACCGACGATACCAATAAGCTCGAAAATGCGATTCGCGGCTTGCGGCCCGGAGGCGGTACAGCGTTGTACGACGCTATCTACTTCGCTTGCAAAGATAAGCTGATGCAGGATCAGCCCATGTACAAGTTCCGGCGCGCCATGGTGATCCTGAGCGACGGCGACGATAACGAAAGCCGGATGAGCCGCGATCAGGCGCTTGAAATGGCGCAGCGCGCCGATACCGTAATTTACACGATTTCCACCAACATCAGCCATATTGAAACCGAGGGCGATAAGGTGATGCGCTACTTTGCCGAACAGACGGGCGGCGTGCCCTTCTTTCCGTTCCAGGCCAAAGACTTGAATCAGTCTTTTGAGAACATCGCCAATGAGCTTCGCCACCAGTACAACCTGTTTTACCGTCCGCAACCGCTGCGGAATGACGGCCAGTACCATACGGTGCAAATCAAGGTGAAAAACCGCAGAGACTTAATTGTTCGTGCCCGTAAGGGCTACTACGCGCGTCGCGAAAATACTTAATCTTAGGCGAAGAAAAGACGAAAAAATCTGTTTGAAAAGACTGGTTCAGGGCTATAATTAAAAAGGTTATCAACTCCCCTATCTTCAAGCGTACCGAGGCTTTTGAGCCTTTACACGCCTGCCCGGAAGGAATTTTATGGACGAAAAAGAACGTGGCCGTACACTGTCGCTGACATTAGGCCAAATTGAAAAGCAGTTTGGTAAAGGCTCTATTCTCCGTCTGGGTGCCAAGGAAGCCATTGTTCCGGTTTCGGCCATCTCGACAGGCTCAATTTCAATTGATTATGCCCTGGGCGTAGGCGGTTTTCCGCGAGGCCGTATTTGCGAGATTTTCGGCCCTGAATCATCCGGTAAAACCACGATTGCCTTGCAAGTTGTAGCAGAAGCGCAAAAACAGGGCGGCATGGCTGCTTTTATTGACGTGGAGCATGCGCTGGACCCGATCTATGCCAAGCAGCTTGGCGTCGACACGGACAATCTGCTGGTCTCACAGCCTGATTTTGCGGAACAGGCTCTGGAAATTACAGCCGCTCTGATTACTTCGGGCTCCATTGACGTCCTGGTCGTTGACTCGGTAGCCGCTCTGGTTCCAAAGGCCGAACTGGACGGCGAAATGGGTGATTCCCACATGGGCGTGCAGGCCCGCTTGATGTCGCAAGCCATGCGCAAGCTGACCGGCATTGTCGCTAAATCCAATACTTGTCTGATCTTTATCAACCAGATTCGTGAAAAGATTGGCGTAATGTTCGGCAATCCCGAAACGACGACGGGTGGCCGCGCCCTGAAGTTCTACTCCTCCGTTCGTGCCGATATACGTCGCATTGCCGCGATCAAGGACGGCGAAGTGGTCACGGGTAATCGCACCAAAGTAAAAATTGTCAAGAACAAGGTTGCGCCGCCCTTCCGTGAAGCTGAGTTCGACAT
>JAFAZU010000747.1 GCA_019239585.1 Acidobacteriaceae bacterium | reverse complement strand
CAGCTTCGAAAAGTGAGGTCCCTTTCCGTAGTGCCGGACCGGTCCACAGCAGATGCGGTACTGAGCGGTGACGGAGAGATTTGGATTAAGGGATACCGCAGTCTGAATCCACGTTCCGGCAGGCTGCCTTCAGATGGAACGCCGGTTTACACCGGCTTTCTGTCTGTCGAGCTGCGAAATGTTCGAGGCGACACGCTTTGGTCCTACCTGGTGACGCCAAGCGCTGGGTCTGCCGACGTCTCGAAGGATCTCTCGAAAAAAATTGCCAAGCACCTGGCGGAGGCGCTTGCGTTAGATGACGGGTCTCGCAATCCGCATTCGTAAGAGGGCGAACACAGAACCGATGATCCTACCTCACGGGCGTAAACTCGCAACGATCACGCTTTTAGCTGCCTCTCCGCTAATTCTTATCGCTCAATCCATTACCACCCTGAAAGGGGCAGGCGCAACGCTCCCGTACCCGCTCTACGTCAAATGGTTCTCAAACTACCGACGGCAAAACCCGGCAGTGCAGATCACCTACGATGCCGTTGGCTCCGAAGCGGGCGTTCGCCAACTGCTGGCCGGAAGCGTGGATTTTGGGGCGTCGGACAACCCCGAAGTTCTTCGGGAAATCGCGCCTGCTGACGAGGATAAATATCTGTTTTTCCCGTCCGTGGTCGGCGCGGTCGTACCTATCGTGAACCTGCCCGGGCTTCCCAGCGACATTAACTTCACGCCAGAGGCCCTGGCGGGTATCTATCTGGGAAAGATCAGAAAGTGGAATGATCCCCTTTTGAAAAGCGCCAATCGGGGCCTTTCGCTTCCCGATCTTGAAATCGTTGTGGTTCACCGAGCGGATGGCAGCGGCACGAGCTATGCCTGGACCAACTATCTTTCAAAAGCAAGTTCTGAGTGGAAGGCTCAAGTTGGTTCTGGCCTGACGCAGAAGTGGCCAGTAGGCCGGGCAGCAAGCGGCAATGAGGGTGTCGCAAAACTCGTGAAGGAGTTGGGAGGGTCTATCGGATATGTTGGTTTCATCTATGCGCTGCAGAACCATCTGAGCATGGGCAGGGTCAGAAATCAGAAAGGCCGCTTTCTCTCTGCTGATTTGGACAGCGTCGCGGCAGCGGCCGCTGCAGGCGCTAACGCCCCTAACGGCGATCTCAAAATCTCCCTGGTGAACACGCCCGGCGCGGATGCCTACCCAATTACCTCATTCACCTGGTTAATCGTGCCGGCGCATGCCGAAGACAGCGCTAAGCGGCAAGCCACGAAAGATTTTCTAACATGGATGCTCGGGCCCGGTCAGAGGCAAGCAGCGGCGCTCGGATATGCTGCTCTCCCGCAGGCTGTTGTTGCAGCAGAACAAGCGGCGCTCGCTAGAATCAATTAACTCTTTCAGACTGCCGCTAATTGATCGTCCATTTTTAATCTGTCAAAAATGCCGTGGTCTTTATACCGGAAATTTCAAAAGTACGGCGGCAGCGGGGATTTTTGCAGGCGGTTTTATCATCCAGCAAGACCATGTAGCTGGCGGCTTTGGCGAACTTGGCGCGGTCGCGCTCGTCGGCTTGGCGCGGTAACTGGTTGACTTTGCGCCGCACCAGCCAGCGCAGATCGTAAGTGTCAGCTGTTTTGCAAAAAGGGCAGTTGAGAGTGGCCGGTTTGGTGGCTTGCGATTCCCGGTAGAAGACGCGCTCGTCCATTGCAGTTCAGTGATTAGAGAAGCGGAAACCGGAAACTGCTACCTCGTCATTACCCGGAATGTAAAACCCGACTCGATCCTGAGTAAAATCACGGCCTGAGCTGGGAACGGGTTCCAGTTCCTGCCAGCTGCTGTTAGGCGTCTTCACACGCGCAACAATTGTATTGGCGCGTACGGAGACATCCACTTGCACCCACTCGTTGTTTTCCATCTCGAAAGGCGTGCGGCTGAGCTCCGTTGATTTACCGTCGCGGTACTCGCGAACCGTGGCGTGCTTGCCGTCCAGCGTAAACAGAACAAAATTCTGGCTGTCCTGATAACCGGCGTACCACTGCAGCTTTCCGCGCTTGAAAATGCCGCTTTTGCGAGCTTGCGCTTGGAAACTATAATGGCCGGGAACTTTGGGTACGTGATAAGGAATAAAGCCGCCGCCCTTCCGAACCTGCTGACCTGCAACTTCCATACTAGTGTTCGCAGGGGCCGATGTTGCATCAGGAGCAGGCGCGGGCGGCGGTACCGGCTTGTTATCGACCACCACCTTTTCCAGGGTGACGTCAGGCCCGGACAGGACAACCACGTCACCCGTACGGAACGTGCGCTCGAACTTTTTGGGGAGAGCCTGTTCGCGGTGCAACTCAATCGTGTGCTCTCCCGGCTTCACATTGGAGATACTGGCATTACCGTCATTGCCGATCGCTGCAGCCAGATCCTTATCGAGGTAGACCATGGTTCCGGCCAGCGCTCCCTTGATCTCCAGAGTGGCGATTTCTGGGGTAGGTTCCAGTTTGAATTCAACTGCTGACTCTTCGGCCTTTTTGACAGTAACTGTTTCAGGAGGCGGATCGATAAAACCTGCCTTATGTACCCGGATGGCGTATTCACCCACTTTTAACGGAATGCGAACTTGGCCGCGCTCTGTTTTGCGGCGATACGGCTTGTCATTAATG